>NZ_LJCS01000019.1:0-66270 GCF_001280945.1 Photorhabdus heterorhabditis
TCGGAATAGTTAAATATTGAAATTTATCAGTAAATTAAAAGGAATGAGATAAATTGGTCATATTTGATTTTCAATTTAATAAATAGAAGGGAAAAGAAATGATATTGTTCAGGATTATTATGCTAATTCGGTTTTCTCTTTTATTACTGAGTCAGGTCAAATATTTTAACTAATTAAATCACTGTAATGCATTGTAACTTATTAAATATATAGGAATTCTCTGTTATACACTGGGAAAATGCTGACTTTAAATAGAGTAAAATATCGTTTTTTATTTAAAATAAGTGAATTATGCCTTTCGTTTTCTATGCTCCCATTTATATGTTAAATGATTAAACCGATAGTTTGTTAATAATTGAAGACAGAAATTAAAGTTGAATGAACTGAGCTACCGGTGAAATAGATTAGGTAATTATGTAAGTAAAGAAGGTTGAATCATGGTTGTTTTAAATAATTTATTTAATTTCCTGAGTCTTAACCTCACGCAATTAGGGGGCATGTAATGGCAGATTCAGGATTGGTTTTTACTCTTACGGTAGGTAATCTCCCAGAGCAAACTTTTGCGGTGGTTGAATTTACCCTTAATGAAGCGCTATCGACGTTGTTTTGTCTGGAAGCGACATTAACCAGCGCTGACCCGGATATTGATTTTACCGATGTGCTGGATAATTCTGCAACACTGACTGTCTATCGTGACGGCCAACCAGAGCGCAGCGTGACCGGGATTGTGACTCAGTTTGAACAAAACACGACAGGTCGTCACCGTAGTCATTACTCCCTGACACTGCATTCCGGTTTATGGCGTGCGGGGTTGCGGGTGAACTCCCGTATTTTTCAGCATCAGTCCGTTACCGATATTGTCGGAATATTGCTGAAAGAGAATGGTGTCATAAACTTCACTTGTGATCTGCGTTATGCGCATCCTGAACGGGAATTTTGTGTGCAATATGATGAGAGTGACCTGACATTTCTCCATCGTTTATTGGCTGATGAAGGGATATTTTATTATTTTGTGTTTAACCAAACTAAGGGTGAACCGTTAGTTGTTTTTGTGGATTCTTATCGGATAAACGGCAATCATTTGCTGCCTTACCGTCCAGAATTGGATAGCACAGGGAGCCAGTGCTGTATTAATCAATTTCGTTGGTGTGAACGGGTTGGAATAGCGCGTGTTATTTTGCGGGATCGCACGTTCAAAAATCCCCGGTGGACTGCTGACTATTACTATCACGAACGCCAACTTAACCATCAACGTTCAGATTTGCACAGTTACGATTATTATGATTTTCCTGGACGCTATAAAGACGAGATTGGTCAGCGAATAAGTCAATATCGTCTGGAAGCGCTTCGTCGTGATGCAATGTTTGGGCAAGGGAAAAGTGACTGTTTCGTTCTTTCGGCGTCGTCGGGGTTCACACTTACTGATCACCCGAAAGAGAAATTTAATGCTCTTTGGCAAGTGATTCAAATCACTCATTACGGCAAACAACCGCAGGCGGATGAATCCCGTTTTGGCGAGTCAGGCACGACTTTAACCAACTACTTCACCTTTGGAGATTGTAATCGGGTATGGCGCCCTTCTCCTTATCCTAAACCGCAGATTGATGGTTTGCAGATTGCGACTGTTGTCGGGCCGGAAGGAGAAGAAATCTTTTGTGATGAATATGGACGGGTGCGGGTGCAATTTGCCTGGGACGAATATGGCAAATTTAATGACCAGAGTTCCTGTTGGATCAGAGTCAGTCAGGCTTGGGCCGGTCAGCGCTGGGGGATGATTGCTATTCCGCGGGTAGGTCAGGAAGTGCTGGTGGCTTTTTTGCATGGCGATCCGGACCAACCGATTATTATTGGGCGAACCTATCATGCCAGCAACATCGTGCCGAACCCTCTACCGATGGCAAAAACTCAGATGTCAATCCGTTCAAAAACCCATAAAGGAGATGGTTTTAACGAACTGCGTTTTGAAGATGAGAAAGATAAGGAAGAAGTGTTTATTCACGCTCAGAAAAATCTGGCGATTCAGGTACTCAATTCCTGTGATGAACAAATTAATTACAACCGCACAACCCGCATTGGACATGATGACGAACTGGTGATTGCCAACAACCGTAAAGTGACCGTTGAAGGGCAACAGGAATATAAAACGACGGGTGACTATATTGATCAGGTTGATGGTGATAAAACTTTGCAAGTCAAAGGTGATGTCATACAGAAGATACAGGGCGTACTTAGCGTTGATATCCATGATGACATCACGATAAAGAGCGGGGGCAAAATCACCCTGAAAGTAGGCAATAGTTTTATTGTCATCCATGACGGCGGTGTAGATATCAAAGGTTCATCTATTAACCTGAATTCGGGTGGCAATCCCGGCATCTCATTACAACCGACTAATCCAGCAATTTTACAAAGTGCGGCTCATGCCGGTTCGATGTTTGTTGCACATTGTCCGATGGAGAAAAATCAATAATGGATAAAGAAAAACTTTATGCGGTTGTTGATGCCGCAGTAGAATCCCAATTGCTCCTGATATTGGAGCATTTTGATCCCCCTTTCACTTGTCTTTATGATGAATCTTTACCACCTGAATTACTGAAAGTTGCACCTTATTTAGTGGAAGTAACAGAAAGGGTCCAACTCTATTTGGATGAATGGAAAACGCCTTGGGGAATTTACTTAAACACTCAGGCGGATATGAAAACATTACATCGGCATTTGCGTAAATATTTACAAGTATTGTTACCAGGTCAGGACAAACCGGTATTTTTTCGGTTTTATGATCCGCGCAATATCTGGGATTTTCTTAACGTACTGAGTGACTGGGAAATTCACTGTTTTATGGGGCCGATAGATAAAATTGCTACCTGTTATCAGGACAATATTCAACGTCATGATTTTCTTGCTATCAGAGAACAATATCCGCGGGGTGCAAGTAGTAAAAGAAAACTCTTATCGATAACGCCAGAACAACTGGAAAAGATTGATGTTGCTTTTACTGAACGTTATGTACAGACATTGGCGGCATTAATTATCGAATGGGAAAATATCGAAGGATTTGATTACGCGGGTTATATTCGGTCGCTACTTACCGAATTAGGAAATATCGGTATTACGGATGATCACAGTGTGCGGGGAATATTAAAATTATTCTTCGCGCAAAGATACCTATCTATTGAATTCGCGCCTGAACGCTGTAAACGTATATTAAATGATATTTGTGAGCCTGGGCATATACGAGCGGAAAAATTGCTATTGCAGGAGTTGGGGGATTCATCATCTCCTTGGTTTCACTTTAAAGACTAATTACTTTAATTTTGCCAGATATGGAGAAAGAAATATGGGTAATGCGGTAAAGATTGGTGATATTGGTACAGCGCATGGTGGTTGTGAAGCAACGCCGGTTATTTCGGGATCGGCCAGTGTAAAAGTCGATGGTATTCCTTTGGCTCGTCAGGGCGATATTTTGGCGCTACATTCATCTCATTCAAGAGTCATTGCTGGTGGTTCAAACACCGTTTTTATTGATGGTAAACCTGCTGCGAGAACCGGTGATGCGGTGAGTTGTGGCGGAATATTGATTGGTGGTGGTAGTGTTAATATTGGTTAAGGAAAAAATATGCTTTCAGTTAATATGCGCAGTGCGGTTTGTGATTGCAAAATCCCGGACCCCTGTATTCACAAATTAGTGTTAAAAGTCGGTAAACGGGTTTTCAATTATAACCAGATTGAACCGATTGGTGATATTTGGGTGATTGATGAAACCGGGGGTATCCCGGTGACTATTTCACTGGTGGGAAAAAGATGTATCACGGAAAATGCGCAATGCCCGCGGGCGATTTTTTATAGCCCGGATAATGCGGCGTTTCAATTTTATGAATTAGGTAAAAATCCGATAGCAGGGCCGGGCACGGATTATAAAATAAGTTTTTCCAGTCATAACCTGCCGGTCGATTTGGTAGAAAACGACCCGCTGAGTTTTATTGCCTCGTCATTATTTCAGCGGGGGGATCTGAATCATTTACCGCGGACAGATTATATTCTTACTCTGACGCAATGCTACGGCCAGCCCTTTGCCCAGCGTTCATTCTCTTTGCCGGACGATAAAGTGAAAGCATTGTTATTGGGCACGGTGGATGCCCTTGACACGAAAATTCATGTTTTGCCGCAATATGAATGGACGATTGATATAACCCTAGGGGCAGAGCAGGAAATACAGGAAAGAAGCGCGGAAGAGAGAAAAGCGGAAGCGCTAGAGAAAAGAAAAAAAGCCAATCCGAACGCGAAAAAGCCGGGTCAAAACTGGCATAAACACACGGCGGGTTATGAATTAACCAATACATTAAATATCGAAGGAAGTTTTGCTTACACCGTGGGACCTTATTCACGCACGCTGACCCGTGAACTGAAAAAAGAATTTAAAGAAAAACGCCATAAACTGGGTTTATTGAATAAAAGCAGTCAGGCGGTAGAGACCTTGCAAAAACTGTTTTCCAGTGAGGGCAGTCAGGAAATAAAACTGCTGAAAACGGAAATCCAGACGCCGGAAATAAAATTAGGCGGCGGCAGTAAACTGGTGAATGCCACGCATGGCAATGGGGCATATTTTGAGCATGCCGTTGAGGTGGCGTTATCGCCGCTGATTGGGGTGAAATTGCAGGTGGATTTAATTCAGGCATTTGCCACAGAATTCGGTGCGGAGAAATTAATTGCCTTAATTCGGGAGCAGGGGTTAAAGGGCAAGGAGGCAGTAGAAGAAGGGCGGAATGGGGCTTATCTGGGGGCGCAATTAGATATGATTCTGGAGGGCGCGTTAAATCTGTCATTTAAATATGCCAGCAATGAGGAGAGGGAAATGGAATTTCAACTGGGGGATATGGTGAAAGGGACATTAGCGATTAGAGCAGAAACTAATATACAGGTGGGGTTTAAATATTATCTGGTGGAGGGTTATTTTAAAGCGGATGCAGATATTGAAGCGCAGGGATGCTTTGAACTGGATAAGCAGGATAAGGGGTTATATCTGGTGTTTTTCCATGAGGGCATCACTGCCAGTTATTATGTGGAGTTTGGGATGGGATTAGTACCATCTGAAAATAATGGTAAATCTATTATAAAAGGGAGCAAAGTGGATAACAAAAAACAAAAAAAATGGGAGATATATCCGAAGTTACCAAAAGAAAAGTCGACATACAAACTGAGGTTATCGGAATGAGGAAATTTTTCTTATTTTCTATGACATTATTTTCACTATCAGCTTATGGAGAAAATACAATGGATAAAGTTAAATATATTGCTTATTTAGAAACAAATCAGGCATTTTGTGTACTCACAGTCAATGGGATCTATACTTTAAGTAATTTTGGCTCGATTAACGGTACTATATCAACTGGCTATAATATTGCAGTGATATTACAAAACGGTAAAAATGTTATCAGCCTTAATATGGGGCCATTAAGTGCTCGGGATGATAAATATGTTTATAAAGAAAAAGATGCAGAATGTAAGGTTCGATTAGTGAGGGTGACTCCCTACGATTCCAGGGAAGTTACGAATATTATCACCAAGGTAGCAGATAAAGATGGAATACTGAGACCTAACAGTATGCAGTCTATTAATTTTAATATTGATACTGCACAATCCAGTAGAATTGCTACGCAAGAATACCCTGATGAGTTTTATTATCATACGGAGCGGACGGTAACATTAAATGATTTGCCTGCTTGGGCCTGGACGACGGCTACCCCTTTGCCGAAAACAGAAGCAAGCACGGAGTTGGTTAAAAAAGCCTATGAAGATATCTGGCAGATAATGAAAAACAAAGATTTAGCGGCATTACAGTCGGCGGCTAAATTAATGTTGTATGAACATGCGCTGGCTAATGATAGTACAGAACAAAGTTATTTTGATTCTTTAGACTTCAAGAGAAATTTTGACGACGGTTATCGGGCCATACCGATAGACTGGAGAAAATATAAGCTGGTGCGTTATCTGGGGGGCCGGTTATTCAGGTTTGAAATTGAAGATAGCAATAATTCACCATTGTTAATTAGAGATAAGGATGGTAAAAATGGCCGCACGTTTAGCCCGTTTTTCTCTTTAATCAATGGAAAAGTGGTGATTTCAAGATAGCTATGGTTTGTTTTAACTCACTCAGTATTAACTGTTTTTGCAGTTAATACTGAGAAAGAAGGAAAAAATATGCTTTCAGTTAATATGCGCAGTGCGGTTTGTGATTGCAAAATCCCGGACCCCTGTATTCACAAATTAGTGTTAAAAGTCGGTAAACGGGTTTTCAATTATAACCAGATTGAACCGATTGGTGATATTTGGGTGATTGATGAAACCGGGGGTATCCCGGTGACTATTTCACTGGTGGGAAAAAGATGTATCACGGAAAATGCGCAATGCCCGCGGGCGATTTTTTATAGCCCGGATAATGCGGCGTTTCAATTTTATGAATTAGGTAAAAATCCGATAGCAGGGCCGGGCACGGATTATAAAATAAGTTTTTCCAGTCATAACCTGCCGGTCGATTTGGTAGAAAACGACCCGCTGAGTTTTATTGCCTCGTCATTATTTCAGCGGGGGGATCTGAATCATTTACCGCGGACAGATTATATTCTTACTCTGACGCAATGCTACGGCCAGCCCTTTGCCCAGCGTTCATTCTCTTTGCCGGACGATAAAGTGAAAGCATTGTTATTGGGCACGGTGGATGCCCTTGACACGAAAATTCATGTTTTGCCGCAATATGAATGGACGATTGATATAACCCTAGGGGCAGAGCAGGAAATACAGGAAAGAAGCGCGGAAGAGAGAAAAGCGGAAGCGCTAGAGAAAAGAAAAAAAGCCAATCCGAACGCGAAAAAGCCGGGTCAAAACTGGCATAAACACACGGCGGGTTATGAATTAACCAATACATTAAATATCGAAGGAAGTTTTGCTTACACCGTGGGACCTTATTCACGCACGCTGACCCGTGAACTGAAAAAAGAATTTAAAGAAAAACGCCATAAACTGGGTTTATTGAATAAAAGCAGTCAGGCGGTAGAGACCTTGCAAAAACTGTTTTCCAGTGAGGGCAGTCAGGAAATAAAACTGCTGAAAACGGAAATCCAGACGCCGGAAATAAAATTAGGCGGCGGCAGTAAACTGGTGAATGCCACGCATGGCAATGGGGCATATTTTGAGCATGCCGTTGAGGTGGCGTTATCGCCGCTGATTGGGGTGAAATTGCAGGTGGATTTAATTCAGGCATTTGCCACAGAATTCGGTGCGGAGAAATTAATTGCCTTAATTCGGGAGCAGGGGTTAAAGGGCAAGGAGGCAGTAGAAGAAGGGCGGAATGGGGCTTATCTGGGGGCGCAATTAGATATGATTCTGGAGGGCGCGTTAAATCTGTCATTTAAATATGCCAGCAATGAGGAGAGGGAAATGGAATTTCAACTGGGGGATATGGTGAAAGGGACATTAGCGATTAGAGCAGAAACTAATATACAGGTGGGGTTTAAATATTATCTGGTGGAGGGTTATTTTAAAGCGGATGCAGATATTGAAGCGCAGGGATGTTTTGAACTGGATAAGCAGGATAAGGGGTTATATCTGGTGTTTTTCCATGAAGGGATTACGGCCAGTTATTATGTGGAGTTTGGGATGGGGATTGCTCCGCCTAAAAGTAATAGCGATTCTGCTAAACAAAAAGACGGAAAAGATAGTAAAACACAAAAAAAGTGGGAGATATATCCAAAACTACCAAAAGAAAAATCGACATATAAACTGAGGTTATCGTAATGAAAAAGATTTTTTTATTCTTCATGATGTTATTTTCACTATCATCATCCGCTTATGGGGAAAGTACAATGGATAAAGTTAAATATATCACTTACTTAGAAACTAATCGGGCGCGTTGTGTCCTGAGAGTCAATGAAATATATACATTAAGTAGCCTGCATTCAATTACTGGTACTATATCGACCGGGTATAATATTGCTCCGATACTGCAAAATGGTAAGAATACTATCTATATCGAAATGGCGCCATTTAGTGATGCAAAGGAGGGATATATTTATAAAGATAAGGATGCGGAGTGTAAAGTCAGGTTGGTAAGAGTGACACCTTACCAGTCCGATGAAATCACAAATATTATTACCAGTGTGGCAGATAAAAATGGCACGTTAGAGCCTAATAGTATGAAATCTGTTAATTTCAATATTGATACCGCTAGCTACAGTAAAATTACGGAAAAAAACCTTAAAGATAGGGGATTCTATTACGCAGAGCGAACAGTGACATTAAATGATTTACCTGTCTGGGCCTGGACGACGGCTACGCCTTTGCCGGAAACGGAAGCAAGCACGGAGTTGGTTAAAAAAGCCTATGAAGATATCTGGCAAATCATGAAAAACAAAGATTTGGCAGCATTACAGTTGGCGGCTAAATTAATGTTGCATGAAAATGCGCAGGCTAATAACAGTACAGAACAAAGTTATTTTGATTCTTATGATTTTAAGGAAGATTTTGATAACGGTTATCAGGCGGTACCGATAGACTGGAATAAATATAAACTGATACGTTATATGGATGGTCGCTTATTCCGGTTTGAAGTTGATAAAAGTAACAACTCCCCCTTATTGATGGAAGATAAAAATAACAGTGAAGATGGATTTACGTTTAACCCGTTTTTCTCTTTAATCAATGGAAAAGTGGTGATTTCAAGATAGCTATGGTTTGTTTTAACTCACTCAGTATTAACTGTTTTTGCAGTTAATACTGAGGAAGAAGGAAAAAATATGCTTTCAGTTAATATGCGCAGTGCGGTTTGTGATTGCAAAATCCTGGTCCTTTTGTTTCGTAATTGACCATGTTTTCTAGATTTAGTTTTGGTTACTGTGTTATTTGATTTCTCTTTTGATCTTTTTTCCAAAAATCGTTACGGTATAACGCTTAAAGCGGGTAGGTTTCAGAGCGCCATCGCATGGAACCGGTTGAAAGCAATAACCAATATTAAAAAATAATCTTAAGGATTGTGCATGTACCACAATGAACATCAAATAATGAAAGCCGTTTATGATTACTTTTATGGTCAGATTGATGATAATGGCGCTATACCTATTGACCTACGTGTGCCTTCCTTGGTTGGTACAGTTCAAGACGATCCCTTTGATTGCTTGATTGAACAAAAACTCCAACAAGCATTTCCTGAATTGGAAGTTGTTCGTTCAGGTAAGCTGACTACTCCTGATATTATTATTCGTGACAAGCAAACAGGTATCATTGTTGGAGTTGAAGTTAAAAAGCTAATTCAGAAGCCGAATGGCGCTGATTCACGTGGTCTTACTATGGATTACAATAGTTGCTTGCCGTGCGGAACTGCTCTGATAAAGATGGACAATGCAATAGTCGATATTCCTTGTTTATTACATGTACGCATTATTGAGCAATGACAGTAGCAGTATTGTCACTTTTATTTTGATGCATGGTGATTTCATCAATTATGACTTTAATCTTTATAAAAAAGCCAAAGTTGCGAACCAAAGCGAGTATAACCATGGTCCGTATGGTGAGGGCTCTGTTCGTCATCGGGCAATGTATACGTACCCTAATCCGCTAAACTATAAATTAAAGTGTTTTCATACAAGAAAGGTTTTTGTAGCGAAAAAATTTGATTGTGAAAATCTTCAGATATCGCACCTGGCTACAGAAGAAGTATCAAGGTATGACATTTACGAAAACAACTTTTTATACAATATCATTGATAATGGTAAACCTGATCAATCTGTTCTGATTGAAGATATTTTTGCTGACTGCAAAGCACGTATAGCAAAACCGCGTACATCTGTTTCTATGCCAGTGTTAATAAAATAATATGAAGTATGTCATTGAAAATGATTTCCCTTTCGAGCAGATTGATCCAATTGCGGAAATCGAAAGTTACAGAAAGGAAATTAACCGTCCCATCTACCACATTCATAAGTGGTGGGCGAAGCGTTTAGGAAGTGTATTCCGTTCTATTGTTTCTGGTGCTCTTACTGAAGGTCAATGGAAGGATTTTTACAAATATCAAAAACATCCCGGAAAGGTTGTGCTTGATCCTTTTATGGGTTCGGGAACCACATTGGGGGAAGCGGCAAAGCTTGGAGCAAGTATTATAGGATGTGATGTTAACCCAGTGAGTACATTCTTAGTCACACAAGCAATGACTAGCGTGAATATAAATGAACTGAAAAAAGAATTTAAATCCATTGAACGGGATGTAAAAGAGGAAATCCTTTCCTACTATACGACAATGGTTCCCGGCGCTTCAAAATCTACTCCAGCACTTTACTATTTTTGGGTGAAGGTTGTTTCCACGCCAGAGGGGGAAGAAATTCCGTTGTTTTCAAGTTATGTATTCAGTAAAAATGCCTATGCTAGCAAGAAACCGGATTCGCAAATATGGTGCCCGTCATGCGAATCTATTATTGTGGAGAAATACAATAGTACTGACATTAAATGCTCTTGCTGCTCACATAACTTTAACCCCCAAAATGGACCTGCCAAGGGAACAAAAATTGTTGACAGTAAAGGTAATGAATACAAAATTAAAGAGCTGGTATCTAGCAAAGAGTATCCACCAAAGCATAAATTGTATGCCATCATGGCGCTTAACGAAGCAGGTGAAAAGGTCTATATCAAACCGACCCAATATGACTACGACCTTTTTAATGAAGCGTGTGAACGTCTTTCCCTGATCAAAGGTGATCTTCCATTACCCACCATGAAGGTTAGACCCGGATATAACACAAACCAAGCACGTGGATATAATTATAATAATTGGTGTGACTTCTTTAATGAACGTCAATTGTTATGCCTTGGATTATTGCTTCAGCGGATATTGAAGATTAAAGATAAGGTGATTCGAGATCATTTTGTTTGCCTGTTCAGCGGAACACTTGAATTTAATAACCTGTTTTGTAGTTTTAAGGGAGAGGGTACTGGTGCTGTTCGTCATATGTTTTCGAACCATATTTTGAAACCAGAGAGAACACCGTTAGAAAATAGTGTATGGGGCACACCGGGAAAAAGTAGTGGTACATTTTCGACATTATTTGAAAGTCGTTTGATTAAGGCGAAGACCTATCTTGATGAACCCTTTGAAGTATTCATTAAAAACAATGGGGTAAAATGTTTTTCAAAGAAAATCGTTTGCAGTGATCCGATAAGGGTAAATCCTACCCAGTCATGGGAAACGTTCAAAAACGCCTCTCAAGGTGCTTTGATTTTGAATGCGGACAGTTCTTCACTTCCTATCCCTGATTCATCGGTTGATGCTGTAATTACTGATCCACCGTATTTTGATTTTGTTCACTATAGTGAATTGAGTGACTTTTTCTATGCTTGGCTTTCTAATGCGCTTAGTGGCGAATATGGATATTTGAATAGGAAAGATTCATCACACGAAAACGAAGTCCAAGATAGGGATAACGAAAGTTTCACAAGGAAAATTTGCAGTATTTTTAAGGAATGCAACCGAGTGCTTAAAGAAGATGGTCTCTTGTGTTTCAGTTATCATCATTCGACGATAGACGGTTGGATGGCAATATATGATTCTGTCACTAAAGCCGGTTTTGACATTGTAGCTGCTCACCCGGTAAAAGCTGAAATGTCTGTTGCCAGCCCTAAAAGCGCAGCAAAGGAACCTATCAATCTTGATGCAATTTTGGTTTGTAAAAAGGAAGTTAATCCGCCAAAAATTGAGAACCCACAGGATGAAATCTTTTCCCGATTCAGTGATTATATTGAACGATTCGACGTTGTTGAAAGAAATCTAAGCGCAGGAGACTGCTTTGTAATTGCTTGTTCTCAGGCAATTACGGTTGCTTCATGCCTTCGAATGGATAGAGAATCGACGATTGACCTGATTAAATGGTCTGTTGAAATATGTGTTCAGCGTAAAAAGATATTGCTTAAATGATCAGACCAATAGGTGGATATTGATAATTTTGTTCAATCAATACGATTTTATCAATAGACTCTGATCGCCATATTAACAGTATGAAAAATAATAGGTACCGTACACAAAAACATGGGCGGCGGTATCAATATTGATTCTGTTGGGTATATGGGTATATATGTTTTAAGGAGTCTATTTGTGATATGGAAAAACGAACAAAACTTGCACTATCGTTTGTTTTTGTAGTAACATAACTACATGTTAAATTCAGGTAGGAGCTGCTGCCATGACTATTACGACTTTATCTAGCCGAGAGCTGAATCAGGACGTTACCCGCGCAAAGAAGGAGACCAAGAACGGCCCCGTATTCATCACAGACCGTGGTAAACCTGCTCATGTGCTGTTGAGCATCGAAGAATACCGGTTGCTTACAAAGCAGTATCGCAATATTGCCGATTCGCTGGCTATGCCGGGCGTTGCGGATATTGAGTTTGAGCCGCAGTGCGTGACTATCGAAACCCGTCCGGCTGACCTCTCATGATGTACGTACTCGATACCAACGTGGTGTCCGAACTACGAAAAGTTCGGGTTGGTAAGGCCGATCCGAACGTTGCAGCATGGACTGAAAGCGTCGATGCCGCCAGCCTTTATGTATCCGCCATCACTATCATGGAATTAGAGCTTGGTGTTTTGTTGATTGAGCGTAAGGACGCCACGCAGGGGGCCATGCTGCGTGCATGGCTGGAGCAACATGTTTTGCCGGAGTTTTCTGGGCGAACGCTACCCGTCGATACAGCCGTGGCGCAACGCTGCGCCCGGTTACACGTACCTGACAAGAGCTGTGAGCGTGATGCGCTTATTGCAGCGACGGCTCTTGTGCATGGTATGACTGTAGTCACTCGCAACGTAGCCGATTTTAAGTCCACAGGGGTGACGATCCTCAATCCGTGGGAGTAAATCCAATGGTGGCCGGAAAACAGTTGTTTTTCGACTGCTTTCGAATTCAAGTGGTTACCCCTAGCCCCCTTAATGCGACAGAACCGGAAAAAGAAGGATGGTTTATGTTACAAACCATCTAGGAAGGTTACCGGCTAGCCCAGTCTTTTGACCTGTAAATGTGATCAAGAGACAGGAATGATGGTGGGGTATTATCTGGCCTGTAATAGCACCTGTTGTAGAACCCCCGTTGGTGCTTACAGCACTTTATACCCAATAGATTTCAAGATGGATAGTGACGGCAAGGGAGCGAATCCCCGGGAGAGCCGGATATAAAATAATTAATTAAAATTACAACGTTTCTCCATTAACAGATGACCAATGATAAGGTTGTAATTCACGTATTGTTTTAAATAACAGCTCGTTTTTCTCATTAGTGACAGCCGCTTTTACGGAGCCTCCCCAATGAACCAGGCGTTCTTGACAGATTCCGCATGGTGTCAAAATGATATATTCACAACCGGCATCTTCACGACAGAGACATAAGGAGTGTGTTACTGCTTCATTCAGTTTATGGGCTTCTAAATAGGCACCAACTTCCATACAAAGAGATAACGCGTCATTTTTGGTATCAGGGGCAATGCTGGTTAATATTTTACCCGATTTTGTCCGTACTACGGCTGCACCACCCCATCCTTTGGGGTATCGTTTTTCAATTAAGTTAACCGCAGCATGATATAACTCTTGTTCTATATTCATTAATTTACTGCTCCATTAATATCTTCGAAAATAATTTTTTAGATGTTGTTAAAAATATATTATAAACTAAGATACTAATTTGGTTTAAAAAATGTTTTCAAATAACCATTCCACTGATAATTACGGCCAGTCGATTAAATAATTCACTAAACATACGTTCAGTAAATGGCGCTAACATGGGAATTAAAAGCGTTAGTACCAATATACCGGTGGTGAGCGTTAACGGAAAACCAACCACAAAGATGGAAAGTTGTGGTGTCATCCGGTTTAAAATCCCCAACGATAAATTCAACGTTAGTAATAGCGTGATCAATGGTAAAGCTAGCATCATGCCGTTGATAAATATCATACTGGCACTTTGTGCCAGAAGTAGAAATCCTTGAGCACTCAGTTGCAATGGTTGTACTGGAATAACCTGAAATGTATCTGCCAGAACTGATAATAACCACAAATGACCGTCAAAAGCCAAAAACAAAAGCAAAGTCAGAAGGTTAAAGATTCGTGCCAAAATAGGCATATTGGGGCCACCGGAAGGGTCAAAAAAGGTGGCGAATGAAAGTCCCATTTGTAAACCAATTATTTCACCCGCATGGCGCACGGCGGCAAAAGCAATTTGCATAGTAAGGCCGAGTGATGCGCCAATCAGGATTTGCTGGACCAGCACCCAAAATGCGGCGACAGAGAAAATGGGGACTTGGGCTGGTTGCAGGTTTGGCATCAAGAGCAGCGTTACCATCACGGCCAACCCGATTCTGACTTTCTTGGTGGCCTGTTTTTCACTGAATAATGGTGCAGTACTGAATAACGCAAGTACCCGAACCAGCGGCCAGAAAAATTCACTGACAAACTGGCTCAGCATTGCACTGTCAAAAGATATCATGATTAGCCAATTATCACGGGGATGCTGCTGTAGAGTTCACGCATGTAGTCCAGAAATAAATTCAGCATCCAGGGACCTGCGATAACAGTTGTGACAAATACCGCCAAAATTTTGGGAATAAATGACAGTGTCATTTCGTTAACTTGTGTCGCAGCTTGTAATAAGCTCACAATTAAACCACATAATAAAGCCGCTAAAAGCAGCGGTGCTGCCAGCGCCAGTGCGACTTCCATTGCCTCTGTGCCCAATGCCATTACCGATTCAGGAGTCATAATATTTGTCTCTTTTTAGGTCAACCGTAGAAACTTTGTGCCAGAGAACCCAGTAGTAATTGCCAGCCGTCAACCAATACAAACAACATAAGTTTAAAAGGTAATGAAATGGTGGCGGGGGGCACCATCATCATCCCCAATGCCATTAAAACACTGGCGACTACTAAGTCGATAATCAGAAATGGGATAAACAGGGTAAAACCAATCTGGAACGCGGTTTTTAGCTCACTGGTAATAAATGCTGGCATCAGGACTCGCATAGGAACCGAATCTGCTGTTTCAAACGGCGGTTGATCGGCAAGACGAGCAAACAGGGCTAAATCGTTTTCCCTTGTTTGACGCAACATAAATTGCCGCAAGGGTTTGGCTCCATTTTCTAAAGCGGTTTCCAGGCTGATTTTATCTTCACTGAAAGGCAGATAAGCATCCTGATAAACTTTATCGAAAACCGGTGACATAATGAAAAATGTCATAAATAAAGTCAGCCCCAGTAAGACTTGATTAGGTGGCGCCGATGGCGTGCCTAAAGCATTTCGCAGTAAACCCAGTACGATAATAATACGGGTAAAACTGGTCATCATTAGCAAAGCAGCGGGAATAAAACCCAGCGCGGTAATAAAAACTAAAGTCTGAACCGGCAGTGACCAGCTTTGTCCACCATTGGCGAGTGGTTGACTGATAATCCCTGGTAATTGTGCCGAGACATCCATGGGTAAAATAAGCGCAATAAGCGTAATCGCCAAGCGACATGACAACGCGAATTTATGGTTGGTCATAAAGAAAGAACTACTTTTTTTCATCATCCTTGCCTTGGCGCGTCAACGTATTTTTTAAAATCTGACCAAACAGTGCTGGTTTTACGGCTTGTCCTTCGGGGTTATTACGGCTGGATTCAGGTATTGGCATTTGATGTAACAAATTAATTTGCTGGGCAGTCACACCCAATACTAGCCAGTTATTTTCGACTTCCACAATAACGACACGTTCACGTTGCCCAAGAGAGCAACTGGCTTTGATACTCAATTGTTGCTGAGTTTTTCCTTTACCAGGCATTAGCCCCATACGGCGTACTAACCAGGTAATGGTGAAAATCAACAGCAAAACCCCCGCCAGCGCACTGCTGACTTGCATCAATGTTTGACCAGCGGGAAGTGGGGTGGAGGTTGCTACCTGAGTAACAGCCTGAGTTTGCGCGACAGGTTCTGTCGCGCCATTATGCAGAGAAGGCTGGAAAGCCATGTTAGCGACTCAAGCGACGCATACGTTCAGAAGGTGTAATGATATCGGTAATACGGATACCGTATTTATCCGATACAACCACCACTTCACCCTGAGCAATCAGGTATCCGTTGATTAAAATATCCAACGGTTCCCCGGCAAGACCATCAAGAGAAACGACTGAACCTTGGGATAATCTTAGCAGTTGTTTAATCGTCATTTTTGTCCGGCCCAGCTCTACGGATAGTTTGACTGGAATATCTAAAATCAGGTCAATATCCGATAAGTGAGCCAGTGCATCCTGAGGCTCCAGAGATTCAAAAATCGCCGCGTTACTGTCAGAGGTTTGTTGTTGCGCGGCCTGTTGTTCCAGAGCTTCTGCCCACATATCTTCGGCAGATCCGGTTGCAGCGGTATCTGTGGGTTGCTTAGCATCACTCATTGGGCTGTTCCTCATCCAGAGCATTTAAAACAGGGTTAATAAGATGTTCGACACGCAGGGCGTATTGCCCGTTTAATGTTCCGTATTGGCTGGTGAGTACTGGCACACCGTCAACGTGAACGATCAGGCGTTCGGGTTTATCAATAGGCAATATATCGCCCGGCTGAAGTTGCAGGATTTTTGACAACCTCAACGGGATATCTGCAAAGTTAGCGACCAGTTCCAGTTCTGAGTGTTGAACCTGTTTTACCAGGCTTTCCCGCCATAGGCTGTCTTCCTGCCGGACATTTTCCAGCGGTGGGTTGGTCAATCGTTCCCGTAATGGTTCGATCATGGCAAATGGAATACAGATGTTAAATTCACCACTTAGTGCCCCGATTTCCACCTGAAACGGTGTTGTAACAACAATATCGTTCGGTGATGTGGTGATGTTGGTGAATTTCACCTGCATTTCAGAGCGCACATATTCCACTTCGATTTTGAAAATGGAGTCCCAGGCATCACGATAGGAGTCCAACGCCATCCGTAGCATCCGGTTAATCACCCGCTGCTCGGTATGAGTGAACTCGCGACCTTCTACTTTGGTCGGAAAACGCCCATCACCACCAAACAGGTTATCTACTGCGATATAAACCAGGCTCGGCGCGAATGCAAACAGCGCTGTTCCCCGTAATGGTTTCAGATGCACCAGATTAAGGTTGGTCGGTACCGCTAGATTACGGGCAAATTCGTGATAAGGCTGGATTTTTATTGCACCGACCGTAATGTCAGGACTCCTGCGGAGCATGTTAAACAACCCCATCCTGAAATGACGGGCAAAGCGTTCATTAATAATTTCCAGTGCTTGCAGGCGTTCCCGGACAACACGGCGTTGTGTATTAGGATCATAAGGGCGAACCTCATTTTCCCTGGACGCAGTATTTTCCGCATCGTCACTGGCACTGTCGCCATTGAGCAGAGCATCAATCTCTGCCTGTGAAAGAATATTGTCACTCATGCTGATTATCGCAGAATAAACGTGGTGAACAGTACATCGGTGATAACCTGATCCGGCTCACCTGGTACCAATGTTGGGCTAAGCGTTTGTTTGATGTCAGCCATCAGACGCAGTTTGCCGTTGTCATGAGCCAGCTCTGCTGATTTCTGGCGTGATAGTAGTAACAACATACGGCTACGAATTTCCGGTAGATACTCATGGAAGCGCTGGCGGGTTTTTTCATCGGCTAAACGTAAAGTCACACCGATATAGAGCACACGGTCAAAGTGATCTTCGTTGTCGATAAGATTGACGGTAAAAGGCTCCAGAGTCATAAATACAGGGACCTCTATGGTTTTTGATGCCACTGAGTCACTCTCTCCTGCCTGTTTAAGTGCCCACCAACTGTATCCCCCGATGGCGGCACCGATAACGGCAATCAGTACTAACAATATTATCCAAAATGGATTTTTGCGTTTACGCTCGTAGCTATAGTCAGACATGGACAGATAAATTCCTGTTTTCGTTGCGGACAAGTATCCACTCATTCCGTGGTGGACTTGCTTATCCATCAATATCGGTAGTAATTATCCCGCGTATTTTCGCTGGCAATAGCTGGAACAAACGGGGAAAAAACCACTAACTCGTTCGTTTGTTTGTTATGAACCTCGTTGATAACCTTCATTTTTCAAGTTGCTACTTTGTTGGCTGCTTTTATTTACCCCAGTCACATCGTTATCTATGCTCCTGGGGATGCATTCTCTTGCCGCCGCACTGCAACTTGAAATCTATTGGGTATAAATACTTTCCACCATCAGGCGAAAATATCTACACCTCCCCGGACTGATGCCAGTTGATGAGGTGTTAAATTTATGGTGGATTCGGTAGCAACAAGGGTTTCTGGTGAGGTGTTAGCGTTATGGTCTCTGCCGTTGCCGGAATTTTGTGAACCAGACCGTTGTTCTTGTTGCCACGGGCTGGAGCTGTCACTGCTGATACTGCTTTGAGTCAGTTGAATGCCACTTTCTGCTAAAGCATGACGAAGGCTAGGTAATGCCGCTTCTAGCGCAGCCCGGACATGGCTGTGAGCCGATGCCAGATGTAATTGGGCCTGATTATCTTCAACAGACATACGAATTTGTAATGCACCCAGTTCTTGTGGATGCAGGCGTAGTTCTGCCTGTTGCAGGCCGTTGCGGTTAAACAGCATGATTTGCTGGTTTAATTGTTGCTGCCACTCTTCACTACCCAACTGAGCATTCAGTAAAGGTGTTGAAGCACTGGATAATTGAAACTGTGTTGTCTGATTGTGCCCTGCAGAGAGCAGGGGAGAGGTTGTTACAGCGGAGATTTGCCCGGTTTGTTGATTTTCAGTGGCGGTCGGCGCGGGCTGGATCTCAGCTTGAGTGGTGGTCTGAATCAGTACGGATTCACGTGGATGATTTTGCGTTGTACTTTCAGGTTGAATTCCGTGCTGAATAGTTGCCGGGGCAAGCTTGGATTTTACTGGAGAATGTTGCACCAGTCCGTTTTCAGGCTTGATTTTAAAAAGCACCTCCGCCTTTTCTTCTTCCTGTTTTAGCTGCTCTGGAATCGTTGTCAGAGGATTTTCCTCAGTCGATAAGCCCGTAACAACTAATTCTTTAGCAGTAATTTGACGGTTTTTATCATTATGCTTGATAAGTCCGTCGGGCTGGAGGAGGCTACTTTTCTGGTTTTCTGAGCTGATAGCTAACCCGGATAATTGTACGGGTAAACTTGCCGCCAATGCTTCTGCTGACATGAGTTTTTCATCAACAAGAACTGGCTGTTTGTTTACTTCTACTTTTACATCAAGGGGAATCAGTGAGGAGTTAATAGATTCCGTTGGTATTTCAGGGGAAATAGATAATAAAGGTGATAAATCGTTGTTGGTATCATCCGTGATCTCTTTTCCTTCTTTAGATGATATTTTTCCCGGTTTAATCATACCTTTCTGTGCCGGTTCGGTTTCCAGATTAAGCAATTGAGCAAAAGCCGAAGGTTGCTCGGAGTCAGTGAGTGAATCACTGTACATTTGCGGGTTTTCTGCCGATTTCAGGTCAGCAGGCAAAAGAGTGATATTCATTATTTATTTCTCCATTGTGCGCTACGTTGGGCATACTCATCCATTTGTTTTTGCTCCGTTCGGTTCTGATGTAATCTTCGGTTGTTATCCGCCCGCTGTTGCAAAGTATCAAAGGCATTGAGACGCTGCTGTTTTTCCCGCCACTGTAATAAAGCGGTATCAAGCCGTTGTTGCCATTGATTGAGTTGCAATTTGTGCTGTTCAACCGCTTTTTCCAGCGTTTTCATGAATTGCTGATAGTTTTGCCAGGTTGTACATGGCATACCGCTACTGAGTGTGTCGTTCAGGCGTACTCGGTACTCATCTTGATAACCTATCAATGTTGCAAGTTGTTGCTCCATTTGCTGATGGTTTTGACGAACCTGTGCAAGGTGAGTGGCTGCTTTTTCCACCGCATTTTGTGCAAGTTCACGCAAGGTTATGAGAGGTGATTGTTGCTGCATCTTATTCCTCGCTTTAATGACAACAGATAGAAAATCATTACGTTACACAGGTAACAACTGTTGTAGTTGAGTACAGGCAGCTGCATATTCACTACGTTCGTCAATATCCTGTTGTAAAAATTGCGCCATGTAGGGATAAAGTCCAATCGCTTTGTCCAGGAGCGGATCACTACCTGCGGCATAGGCGCCAACATTAATGAGGTCACGGTTACGCTGATAACTTGCGAGCAGTTGTTTGAATTGCTGTACCTGCCGGTAATGTTGTTTATCAATGAGTGACGTCATGGCGCGGCTGATAGAGGTTTCAATATCAATTGCCGGGTAGTGGCCTGATTCTGCGAGCGAACGGGAAAGCACAATGTGACCATCCAGAATAGCCCTGGCCGCATCGGCTATTGGGTCTTGCTGATCATCACCTTCGGTCAGTACGGTATAGAACGCAGTAATCGAGCCACCACCATTAACGCCATTTCCTGCACGTTCGACCAACGCCGGAAGTTTGGCGAAAACAGAAGGGGGATAGCCTTTGGTTGCCGGTGGCTCACCAATGGCTAAGGCAATTTCGCGTTGCGCCATACTGTAGCGGGTCAATGAATCCATAATCAGTAATACGTGCTTACCCCGGTCACGAAAATCTTCTGCGATACGGGTCGCGTAGGATGCGCCTTGCATTCGCAATAAAGGTGAGATATCGGCAGGCGCGGCGACGACTACTGAGCGGGCTAAACCGGCTTTACCAAGGATGTTTTCAATAAAGTCTTTAACTTCGCGGCCACGTTCTCCGATTAAGCCAACGACAATCACATCTGCCTGTGTATAGCGCGCCATCATGCCAAGAAGAACACTTTTACCCACCCCGGAACCGGCAAACAACCCCATACGCTGTCCACGACCTACTGTGAGTAGGGCATTGATCGCCCGTACTCCGACATCCAGTACGTCACTGATCGGGGTGCGTTGCAGAGGGTTAATTGGTGGTGTGGTCAGTGGAGCGCGATAGCCGGTATCTGGTGATGGAAATCCATCCAGTGGGCGGCCAGCACCGTCCAACACCCGCCCTAGTAGTTCTGGGCCAAGCGGTAACTGGCGCCCACCACTGCAATCCTCGCCGCTGTACGGGCGGGCATAAACACGGGCGCCGGGTACAATACCTTCCAAATCTTCAAGAGGCATCAATAAAAGCTTGTCACCATTAAAACCAACGACTTCACTTTCAACTTCTTCAATATTGCCGCCATTTTGCCGTTCAATCAGACATGTCGCTCCCAGCGGCAGATGTAAGCCTGTTGCCTCCATGACCAGCCCCGTTGCTCTGGTCAGACGCCCATAACGACGAACCGGTGAAGTTTTCTCTAGCTTCTGCTCAAAAGCATCCAGTGTTGCTAACCAACGTCCGAGTCTTGCCGTCATTACCATTCTCCCGGAGCTGCCAGCCGGCATAATTCATGCCAGCGAGTAGCCAGGCTGGCATCCAAATCGCCTTCATCTGCACTGATTTTGCAACCACCAGGGTGCAGTTTGTTATCTGCCAGTAAACGCCAACCGTGTAGTGAGAGCGTATTTCCCAGTTGCTTCTCAACCATTGGAAGATCTTGTGGATGAACCCGGAGTTGTGGTTTACCGCTGAACATCGGTTCCTGTTGGATAAATTCACGGATCTGATTGAGCAGGGCAGTACCATCACAAATCGCCGGTTGTCCTAAGATCTGTTTTGCGGCGGTCAATGATAGTTGCATCAAACGGGATGCAATAATGGTATCGAGACCTTCAAGTGAATGCTGGAAATCAGCCAGCATATTTTGCCACTGTTCTGTGATGGGTTGTTGCTGCTGGTTTGCATCCTGCAATCCCTGTTCCAGACCAGCTTCTAAGCCGGTCTGATAGCCTTTTTCATAGCCCTGAACCTGACCTTCGGCGAATCCTTGTTCATGGCCTGCTTGCCGCGCTTGTTCTTTCAAGTTATCCAGCATTGCTGCCTGCTGAAGGATGTCATCACGCTCAGCGGTTTCCTGTGAGTCGTCAACAGGCTCTGGTTTGGCCTGAAGTTTCTCCCACTGAGTGAGTTCATTGGGTTTCCATGGCTGCCAGCCGGCATTGTTCAACTTATCAGACATAGCTATCGTCGCCGCCATTCAGGATAATCTCACCGCTTTCTGCCAGACGACGAACAATAAGCAGAATGGCTTTCTGTTCGCTTTCCACTTGAGACATGCGTACCGGACCACGGTTTGCCAGGTCGTCACGCATAATCTCTGCGGCACGTTGAGACATATTGTTGAGGAAGTGGTCGCGTAGTTGCTGGTTGCAGCCTTTCAGTGCAATGAGCAGGGAGTCGGTAGAGATTTCCTGCAACAGACGCTGGATACTGCGGTCATCCACATCAATGAGATTTTCGAACAGGAACATTTCATCAATGATTTTTTGTGCCAGTTCATTATCGTAAGCACGCATTGCTTCGATAACATTCTCTTCCTGTTGACTTTTCATTAGGTTGATAATTTCAGCCGCAGTACGAATACCGCCCATTTTGCTGCGTTTGAGGTTCTGACCATCTAACAGGTTATTAAGGACTTCTGTCAGTTCGGCCAACGCAGCCGGTTGGACTCCGCCAAAAGTGGCGATACGCAACATGATGTCATTACGCAATTTGTCATCAAACAGCGCGAGAATATCGGCGGCCTGTCCGCGATTTAAGTGAACCAGAATGGTGGCAATGATCTGTGGATGTTCTTCCCGGATCATATCGGCAGCCATTTGGGGTTCCATAAAGTTGAGGGTCTCAATACCTGTGGTGGTTTCACGGGATTCAAGAATATCCTCAAGCAGGCTGGAGGCGCGTTCTTCACCGAGTGCTTTAATCAACACCGAACGCAGATAATCACTGGCATTGATACTGAGAGCCGCATACTGGCCAGCATCTTCTTCAAATTCTGCCAGTACATCGACCAGTTGCTGGTTGGAAACCTGGCGCATGCCTGCCATTGTAATACTAAGTTGCTGAACTTCCCTGGAATTCAGGTGTTTAAACACCTCTGCCGCCTGATCTTCTCCCAAGGTCATTAACATGACGGCGCTTTTTTCTGTTCCGTTTAGGCTCATTGTTCGTTACTCATCCATTGACGGATCACCAGCGCTACAACGCGAGGATCTTTTTCTGCCAGTTCGCGGATACGTTGGCTTTGAATTTCAGCACTGACCCGTTGACGCGTCAGTCTCTGGCGGGCTCTTTCATCCATTTCTGCATTGGATTCAGTAGGTTGTCTTTTCTGAACTTTTTGTGCTTCAATCGCAGCTTTTTCTGCGGCACGTTTTTTAGCGAGTTGAGGAACCACCATTTTGCGCCACAGCAGCCATGCCACCAGAATCAATAGCAGGTAGCGACCCAAATCAAAGGCTTTTTCCAATAGAACAGGGTTCTGCCATACCGGAATAACCTCGATATTTTCTTTGCTCTCAGTAAATGGTGTGTTAACTACATTTAAACTGTCGCCACGTTCTTTAGAAAAGCCCATAACTTCTCGGGTTAGCGCTTCTATCTTCGCTAATTGTTCTGGTGTCAGCGCCTGCGTCTCCGGGCCATTTTTGCCATCGACAGTGACATAATTGACGACAACCGCGACAGACAAGCGTTCAACACCGCCTGCTTGTTGTTGCACATGACGAATAGTCCGGTCCACTTCATAGTTGGTGGTTTCATCACGGCGGTTATTGCGATTACTGTTCACCATGCGCTCGTTACTGTTACCGGCGGATGATGATTTCTTATCGCTCTTGTCGTTTTTGTTGTTATCTTTGGTATTGGGTTTATCAATCGGCGCGCTCGGTGGCGGGCTTGGTTGATTAGAAAGTGCACCGGGAACACCACCAATCCGGGGGCTACCACTCTGCTCACTTTCACTTAACTGTTTTGAACGAACCGCTGCCTGATTAGGCGGTTGATTAGGTTTGTATTCTTCTGCAGTTTCTTCACGGCGTGAAAAGTCTACCTGGGCAGTCACTTGGGCGTGAACGTTACCACGACCGACAACCGGGGCCAGAATAGCTTCAATACGATGCTGGAAGCGGTTTTCTACTTCTTGAATGTATTTTAGTTGACTGGTATTAAGATCACGTCCGGTGGCATCGGCTTGTGTCAATAGGCGCCCAGCTTGATCAACGATGGTGACATTGCTCGGTGGAAGCCCCGCAACACTACTGGAAACCATATGGACAATGGCATTTATCTGGCCTTCATCCAATGTACGGCCTTGCAGTAACCCAACGGTAACGGAGGCTGAAGGGGATTTTTGTTCACGAACAAACAGAGAAGGTTTGGGTAGCGCAAGATGAACGCGAGCATTTTGTACAGGCCCCAAAGATTCAATTGTCCGTGACAGTTCACCTTCCAATGCTCTTTGGTAGTTAACTTGTTCACTGAACTGGCTGATACCAAACTTTTCTTTATCGAGTAGCTCGAACCCAGCAGCTCCACCCTTAGGTAATCCTTGTTGTGCTAGTCTTAGCCGCGTCTCATGCACCTGCTCGGCAGGGATCGTGATAGCAGAGCCATTTTCGGCAAAACGATAAGGGATATTTAATTGGGTTAGTTGTGTGACAATCTCGCCACCGTCTTTATCGCTTAGATTACTGTAAAGCACCCGATAATCGGGGCTGCGTAACCACAGGAAAAGGGCAATGACAATAGCAACGGCTGCACTGCCTGCAACCAATAATGGCACTTTAGGATCAGCTTTTATCCGATTAATAATCGTATTGAAACCATTAGTTTGATTTTCAATGTCGGTTGTTGCGGTACTCATAGACGATCCTTGCCTTGCTGTTCAACATGAATACTAAAAGCGTGGCGTAACAAAACAGACTCCCTATACGCAAGCGAAAGAATTCTTCCTATTTTCAGTCTTGTCATTATTCGCTGTTCACTCATCTTTTAATGGCACAATAAGCCCTGACTTTTTACGTTAATTACCCGCTTTAGATTGAGAGGGCTATGTTAGGGTGGCAGCGTGAAAATGTGCCGTATGTATCTTGGGTTAATATGGCATTGAATTGTGTAAGGTATAGGGTGGTTTAACACGAGGTTTTTATGTCAATTCCGGCAATTGAAGGGGTTCTGCAACAGATGCAGGCTCAGGCGTTACAAGCGGCAAGTATCGCAAAGCCAATACCGTTGCAGGGGGGATTTACCAGTCAACTCGCAACGGCTGTTGGTAAAATTAACCAAACACGTTTGAATGCCACAAAACAAGCTCAGGATTTTACACTGGGTGTACCCGGTGTTGAATTGAATGATGTGATGGTGGATATGCAAAAATCCAGTATCTCCTTGCAAATAGGCGTTCAGGCAAAAAATAAGCTGGTGGCTTCTTATCAGGAGATTATGAATATGCAGGTGTAGGTATATTAATTTATTGATATCTATCGTCATAAACCTTTTATATTATCGACAATAGCTGCGTTGACCTGCTTCGAGAATGCGCGCATTTCGCATATGACACGTCCCGATTCCGCAGGAATAATTGTAGTTTCACCCTTGTAGGTAATAAGACAGATCGCGAGTGTCGTGGATAAGTTCTGCGGCGCTGCAAACAGGACATTTCATCGGTTTTATTTCTTATTTCTGGTCTTTTGTGTTGAGAGGCAATTCATAGCTCATACTAAGATTGCATTTCTGTTCACATTTCAGTACTGCCTATTTTGTTATAATCGGCCCCTTTTAGCGGATGAAGTTTCCAACTCGGAGCGTTCATATCATCTGGTTCTTTAGCCGTGTTTATTGCGGTTAACTGAATTTGCAACTTTACCGTATGTTTTGGTTGAATGCTTGTTGTAGTTAGCGACTTAATTAAATGTTGTAAAACTCATAGTCAATAAAATATTTAAGGTTTCACGGTTTCGAATAATAACTTTCAACTCTAATTTCTGAGATTAACTTTAACTTATTGATAAGTATCAAAAAACGACAAAGAGAATGAGCGGTATATCCTGTTATAATTTAATCTTGAGTTTTTGCTTTGGCTCCATTTAATTCACCAAAATTTACTGATTGTTCAATAATAGATTAAAAGTTAAACCATGTGGTTTAATTTTTAATTATTTATAGATATAAGGAAATAATATGTCTGAAGTTATGAAACCTGAAAATGAATGTCCGTTTGATCCTAAGCAATATGAATGTCATAGTGTTGTCGCTCCGGTTGGTTCTTTTTCTTGGGCTCTGATTCAATTAAAGCTACGCAAACTTGTCGCTCGTTCTGTCTGGAGTGATAAAAAGATGTATTTGGCTATTACCCCTCGTGTGAATGATTTAACAGTAGAAGAGGGCAGTGCTTACGCTGTTGATGGTGTTGCCGTTGGCACTAAATATGATTATTTGACGCATATTGATCTACGCAATGAGCGCGGTAATTTTGTGCCGTGGCAGCCAACGCAAGAAGATATGATGGCTTGTGATTGGGAATTAAATGTTGATATTTCAGTCCCTTATGAATACATGTTGGTTTTCGATGCAACGCCATATGAAACTTTGAAAAGAGAATCATATTATAAAGAATGGGGGGATCATAGTAATAGTAACTTAGTTACGATTGAAAACAATATAAGCAGTGTGAATGAAACTGTTAGTGGTTTTTATTGGCAAGAAAGCGAAGATCTTATTTATGGATATACATTAAATATAAATCTGACCCAATTATCTATACACAAGGATCATCTAACGAGTGTTACAAGTAAAAAACTAACAATTACAGTGGATGAAACCAAATACTATCTTGGACATTATATAAAAGAGTCATCTTGTTATGCTCCATACTATAAAAGTAGTGAAGCTGAGAAAGTAGGTAATCTGTTAAAACAAATAGGTAAAACCTTCCGTTTCTACTGTAATTGGCATGATTAATTTATATAGCTAATTTTTTTCAACCTTGGCAAATGCTCTGTATCTTAGTCAGAATTCTGGTTAAGAGACGGGCAACTGGGGAGATTCTTCGTATATATCAGTAGTAAACTTAGAGTTTACAACTAAATATCTGGAATTTTTGTATTACTAGATTATTCAAAGCTGCGCTCCTGCGTGGTCTTTTTATTTTTCACAATCAACTTAAATCACAGGGCTACATATAACAGCTCAATAATCAATAATACCTATTGGTCGTGATGGGGATAGAATATGAAGATGAAGGACAATCCTGATTTGTAGACCGGGATACTACAAGGTTTTAAAGACATCCTAAACCAAACTCACAAAACGGGTAAATAATGGTGATGAGAGTACATCACCTTTATTTCTCAATTACTTTTGTTCCGTAGAACTCATAATAGTATGGTAGGGTTCAACAGGGAATTGGCCGTAGCTATCATTTAATAATTGCTGTTGGCTTGCTTGTTTGATGAGTTTACTTAATTCATCAAGTCTTTTCTGTAGTAGTTTTTTAATCTCATTTTCATTATCTAAAATTGTCTGCAAAATGTTGGTCATTTTTTGCTGTAACGAAAGAGAAGTCGTCGACGATATTGAAGAGTGGCTGATCACTTCTACTGCTTTGAGGTAGGTGATTTCCATATCAACAAGTTCATCCCATTTTTCATTTTTAGCTAAATTAAGCATTTGCTCACTTAAACTTAGGATCTGTTGGTAAGCTGACAAAAGATCCATTTTATTATCCATTAAACAATATCCTGACTGGCGTTGTAATGAGGGCCAATTTGCCGCCAAGCGTCTGAAATCTC
Source organism: Photorhabdus heterorhabditis (assembly GCF_001280945.1). Lineage (NCBI taxonomy): Bacteria > Pseudomonadati > Pseudomonadota > Gammaproteobacteria > Enterobacterales > Morganellaceae > Photorhabdus > Photorhabdus heterorhabditis. Next base: position 27,691 of record NZ_LJCS01000019.1, read on the forward strand.
GGTGAGTAACTTTATTACTTCGGTAATGGCTGGCTCATCATTGCGTAAATTAGCGTAGAGTAAACGTTGGGTCATATAGTCGTAAAGGGAAGCAAGATTGTGTGCCAGCTCTCCGCCTTTCTCGTTATCTAACCCCTGTTTAAGGCCATTATCAATGATATTGATCGCTTTGGAAATAGCTGCACCTTTTTCCGCGATATTACCTTGTTCCATCAGAATAATTGCTCGACGTAGGGCGCTAAGCGCCCCGTTGAACAAAATCTGAATCAACTGATAGGGGGAGGCATTCATAATTTCGCTCTCCATATCTATCTGGGCATATAATTGACTTGCCGAACGTTGATACATAATTTCCTTTAATTATCTCATTTGCTGTAATTGTGATAGGAAGCTACCGGTTTTTCCCAAGGAAGAGACCATTTTATCCAGTTGTGAAAATTGGCGTTTATAACGTTCAATTGTTTCGTTAATATTCTCTTTCGTCCTGTCCACTTGTTTCTCAAGGGTTTTTAGACGCTTGTTAATGCCATCAGTCGCGGTAACTAAGGTACCTTGGCTATCCAGAGCATCTTTTAATAGCTTATGTGTCTGGGTAGCAAAACCCGTTTTTTTACCGTCACCCATAAAGAACGCTTTCACATTAGTCGGCTTTTCTTTTAGATTTTTTTCCAGCTTTTCGTTATCAATTTCCAGTTTGCCGTCAAACTTTTGTTTAATGCCTAGCTTATTCAGGGTTGGAATATCATTAGCCGCCTGAGAGCTGAAAATCTGGCTTCTTAGCTGGTTTTGTATTCCGCGTAATGTGCTGTCACCTAATAAAGCACCATTATCTTTCGACGGCTCTTCACCCTGTTTTACTTGCTTAAATTTGGTCAGTGAATCAAACGTCGTTTGTAATTCATTATAAGCATCAACCCAGTTTTTAATCGCCTCTTTCATCGGCTCAATATCACGGGATACGACCAGAATTTCTGGTTTATGTACCCCGGGTTTATCTTTACTTTCGGTCGTTTTTTTCAGATCCAGAATAACGCCTTCGGGTGCATCGGTAATATGGTTTGTCTGACGCTCAATTTCGATATCGTTAACTTTTAAGATTGCATTTTTTGCTTCAACTTTTTGAATTAATGCACCTGTGTCTTTATTGCCATCTGTGCCTGGAGTGTAGTTCAGAAACTTACCAAGTTTATTGTCACCTTCAACCTTGATTGTCATCTTTGATTCAGTGCCAGCTTTTTTAGCCGTCAGCACTAAATAGTTTTCGCCATCTTTGGCCTTAATAAGACTGGCGTTGACATTACCTTCCTGTTTATTAATGGCATCACGGAGCTCAAGAATGGATGTTTGTCCGTCTGTCAGCTCGATTTTCATCGGCTTTTTTTCACCAGGCTGAGTAATGGTAATTGTCCGGGTTTTACCTTCACCCAAAGATTCACCCATATACTCTTTGATATTACTGACTTTTTCTGTCCGTAATGATTGTGCCAGTGCCAATTGCTTAACTTCAATACTGTAGTTACCCGGGCTGGCTTTAGAATCAGTACTGGCAACGAATGCATCATGTTTTTCGCTGGCAGTGGTTGTGTTAAGTTTATCGAACTTTTTCAGTGATTCAGACGCAGTTTCCAGTTTTTCTAAACTGCCTTTTAATGTACCAAAAGCGGTTAGCTTACCTTTATAACTGGTTTGCTGCTCTGTCAGCGGTACTAAACGTTTTTGTTCTGCTGCTTGAAGTTTATCCAATATAGAGCCCAGATCCATCCCCGACCCGGCGCCTAATGAAGAAATGCTAGCCATTTATTGACTCCTTTATTAGTAAATCTTTATTGAACCGGTTATCGGTAAGTTTCGAAAAAAGTTTACTAATAAAAATAATTTTTTGATGGTAAGAATAATCGCGAAGAACGGGCGCTGTTTGGCTTATAAGGGAGGAGTGATAAAAAAGAAAAAGTTTTTTCAAGAAAAATTAAAGGTTCTTTGAGGAGCGCCGATAAAACTGTTGGCGGTGATGAACACCGTGGGTAAACCCCAAACTTATATATCGACTTGATTTTAAAAAGGAACTCTAACTATGGCACAAGTCATCAACACCAACAGCCTGTCCCTGCTGACTCAGAATAACCTGAATAGATCCCAGGGTACTTTGGGTAGCGCTATTGAGCGTCTGTCTTCTGGTCTGCGTATCAATAGCGCGAAGGATGACGCGGCTGGTCAAGCGATCGCTAACCGTTTCACTGCAAATATTAGAGGTTTGTCTCAGGCAGCACGTAACGCTAACGACGGTATCTCTATTGCACAGACTACCGAAGGTGCACTGAACGAAATTAACACCAACTTACAACGTATTCGTGAACTAACTGTTCAGGCTCAAAACGACAGCAACTCTGCGAGTGATACCAAATCTATCCAGGAAGAAGTTACTCAGCGTTTAAAGGAAATTGATCGTATTTCTAAACAGACTCAATTTAATGGTGTTCATGTTCTAAGTGAAAAGAACGAAATGACCATTCAGGTTGGCGCTAACGATAACGAAGTTATCAAAATTAATCTGGAAAAAATTGATAGTGAGACTCTAGCGCTGAATACATTTGATGTTAGTTCATTAGGTGGAGTACGTGTTGGTACTGACATCGCGACTGTTAAAGGTGGAGCTGATGGTAATACTGAGACTAAGGTAAACCCACCAACTATTGCTAATGTTACTGATATCAAAGTCAAGGCAGCCAACGATAAAGATGGTAAAGCAATTGATGGTCAATATGTTGTAACGGGTAAAGGTAACGGTGGTGAAGAAGTATTTTATAAGGCCACTATTGACACTAAAACGGGTAATGTCACGGTTGGTGAAAAAACAGCTAAAGTTGACGATGATGCTAAGCCATTAACATCTTTAGACAAGGCTCTGTCAAAAGTTGACAGCCTGCGCAGTTCTTTGGGTGCTATCCAGAACCGTCTGGAATCTACCGTTAACAACCTGAACAATACTGTTAACAACCTGAGCGCAGCTCGTAGCCGTATCGAAGATGCTGACTACGCAACCGAAGTGTCTAACATGAGCCGTGGTCAAATCCTGCAACAGGCTGGTACTGCGGTTCTGGCTCAGGCTAACCAAGTTCCTCAGACTGTATTGTCTCTGCTGCGCTAATCGTTCCGTTAGGGCAATATGTGAACCTGATTCACGTAAAAATCCAAATAAATTAAGGATCGGTTCGCCGGTCCTTCTTTTTTAGTCGTTTATCGTGAACAGCCTAAAATTTGTGTTATTATTAGGCGGACAATAAATTTCGCATAGGTGAAAAAGAAGTGCTTTTACTACATTGTTCAAACGATTGCCCTTGTTAGGGGATTGGATAATGGTAGTTAGTCTCTTATTCCAAAGGTGTCTGTTGTTGTGAGCGATTTGTATACCGCCGAAGGCGTGATGGACAAAAACAGCCTCTGGAAGCGCTATGTACCATTAGTTCGCCATGAAGCGTTAAGGCTACAAGTTAGGTTACCTGCGTGTGTGGAGCTGGATGATCTGCTTCAGGCCGGGGGAATCGGCTTACTAAATGCGGTGGAACGTTTTGATTCCTTACAAGGAACCGCGTTTACCACTTATGCGGTACAACGTATCAGAGGTGCAATGTTGGATGAGTTAAGGAGCCGTGATTGGGCTCCGCGTAGTGTGCGACGTAATGCGCGCGAAGTAACGCAAACCATCCGTAAACTTGAGCAAGACTTAGGCCGTCCAGCCAGTGAGCAGGAAGTTGCTAAAGAATTAAAGATTGATCTGGTAGAATATCGGCAGATACTGTTAGATACGAATAACAGTCAGTTGTTTTCTTATGACGAATGGCATGAAATGCATGGTGAAAGCTGTGAACCTGTCATTGAAGAAGGGCATGAAACTAATCCCTTACAACAATTGTTGGAAAGTGATGTTCGTCAACGGGTAATTGATGCTATTGATTCGTTACCCGAGCGAGAAAAAATAGTTCTGACGCTGTATTATCAGGAAGAACTTAATCTGAAAGAGATTGGCGCAGTACTTGAAGTCGGGGAGTCCCGCATAAGTCAGTTACACAGTCAGGCGATTAAACGTCTGCGGGCTCGCTTAAATCCGGAAAAGTAACTTTTTGCTTATTTGTTTTTTGTTTAAGACTACACACAGGGCTTTATCTCTTATGTCTGTTACAACACAAAAGAAACGGCCGCTCAGCCGTTACATTAAAGACTACAAACATAGTCAAACTCATTGCTTGCATTGTCACAAAGCTCTTGATCGCATCTCTTTGGTTTTTAATGGCCAGGTGATCAATAAAGAGTCGATCTCCGAGATGACGGAGTTGATTGATGATAAGACTTGGGATGAGTTGCAAGATAAATTTGTCGCATTATGCCGTTTTTGCAGTGAAATTTATTGCAACAGCGAGACAGATTATTTTGACATCATGTCTTTCAAACAATACCTGTTTGAACAAACTGAAATGAGCCACAGTACGATTCGTGAGTATGTGGTTCGCTTACGACGTTTGGATGAATTGCTCACTTCAAGCAATTACCCTGTAAAAGAGTTCACAACAGAGAAAATCCAGGAAAAACTGAGTGAGAAACTATCACAGTCGGCATTCAGTAACTACAACATTGCCTTGCGTAAGTATGAGCAGTATTTGAGCTGGCAGCAGGGCGGTCATTAAGCTGGAAATATAACAGTAAAGAGAGCACCAATTTCAGGGGAACACATTTTCGGTGTGTTCCCCTTGGTTATTTTAGGCGTTACCCGATAGTCATCAAGCTGGCATTGCCCCCCGCAGCGGCAGTGTTAATGCTCAGCGAATGTTCATGTAGCAGACGTTCTAACAAGAGGTTAGTTTCTCCACGGGCAAAACCTTGTACGGAGATAATGGGGCCTCTACGTTGGGCGATCTGTTCGCAGACTTGACGGAGTTGATCAGAATCGCCGTGGTAAATGACAGCGTCGAATGCCGTATCTTCACTCTGCCAGTCTTGAACCAGATTGATTGCTTTACGGACGTTATCTGGCAATTGACGGAATAGTTGCTGGTGCATTTCATCATTTTGCCAGAGTAATTGACAGCCAACAGACAATGTTGCGGCCAGTTGGGTCAAGGTATCTTGCTGATTATCCGCCAGACACAATACCTGACCACGAGGTAACAGGGTGTAAGTATTGCGTTCACCTGTAGGCCCAGGTAACAGGCGAGTTGTGCCACCTTGTGCGAGTAGTTTGTACTGCTGAATTAACTGATTCAGCTCTTCGTTGTGCTGATTGGTAGCCCATTTCGTCAATGCATCAAATGGAGCCATCAGTGTCGAACGAGCATTGGCGTCCAGTGAATATTCAGTATCTTGACGTTCCAGCGTCTGATTAATGGCATTCTGAGGGCGGCAAGAGAGTAATCGATATAAATAGAGTGGACCACCCGCTTTCGGGCCTGTACCGGATAAGCCTTCACCACCAAACGGTTGTACGCCAACAACAGCACCGACCATATTGCGGTTAACATACAAGTTACCTACTTTCGCTTTCGCGGTAACCTGTGCAATTGTTTCATCAATACGGGTATGTACACCTAGTGTCAGGCCGTAGTTGGAGTCGTTAATTTGATCCAGCAATGTATCCAGTTCACTACGTTTAAAACGGACAACATGTAGAACAGGGCCGAAGATCTCTTTTTTCAGCTCATCAAAGCTTTCCAGTTCAATTAGCGTTGGTTTAACAAAGGTGCCTTGTTCCCACTCTTTACTGTCAACCGTATTGCTGTGCGCTGCCTGGTAAATCGTGCGTCCTTTAGTGCGCATTGCCTGAATATGGCGATCGATACCGGCTTTGGCATCAGCATCAATGACTGGTCCGATATCGGTAGAAAGACGTTCAGGATTACCCATCCGGCATTCAGACATTGCTCCTTTCAGCATGGTAATGGTTCGTTCTGCCACATCTTCCTGAATGCAAAGAATGCGTAAGGCAGAGCAACGTTGACCTGCACTGTCAAAAGCAGAAGCGACGACATCAGTAACAACTTGTTCTGTGAGAGCAGAAGAATCAACAATCATTGCATTCAGGCCACCGGTCTCGGCAATGAGAGGTGTTGGTCGTCCTTGCGCATCAAGTCGTCCGGCAATATTGCGTTGTAACAGACCAGCAACTTCAGTGGAGCCGGTAAACATCACCCCGCGTACCCTTTCATCACCAACCAGAAGAGAACCAACGGTTTCACCTCGGCCAGGTAATAATTGCAATACGCCATGGGGAATACCCGCTTGCTGTAGTATCTTGACCGCAATTGTTGCAATTAATGAGGTCTGTTCCGCTGGTTTTGCTAAGACACTGTTTCCGGCAGCCAGCGCAGCAGCTATCTGTCCAGTGAAAATAGCCAATGGGAAGTTCCATGGGCTGATACATACAACGGGTCCCAGTGGACGATGGGTATCATTAGCGAAATCATGGCGAACTTGCCCGGCATAATAATGGAGGAAATCGACAGCTTCGCGTACTTCCGCAATCGCATTATTGAAGGTTTTACCTGCTTCTCGAACCAGAATACCCAACAGCGGTTGCATCTGGTTTTCCATCAATTCAGCAGCACGAATCAGAATTGCTGCTCGTTCTGATGGCGGAGTCGCAAACCAGATTGCTCCAGCTTCTGTTGCGACATCCAGCGCATGACCAACTTCCTGCTCAGTTGTTTCACGAACATGACCAACGATATCCAGAGGCTCAGCCGGATTAATGACCGGTTTAGCTACGGGTAACTCACCTTGATGGTAATAATGACCGCCTAGTAATGGTTCGCTATACCGTTCTTCGGTAGCAGAACTGAGTAAGGCACTGGAAAGAGAAGCTAAGCGATGCTCGTTGGAAAGATCCAAACCGGCTGAGTTTGCGCGATCTTTGCCATACAGGTTGTAAGGCAGAGGGATTTTCGGATGAGGGAGGCCAATTTGACCTTCGGTTTCAGCCAGTTTTTGAATTTTTTTCACTGGATCAGCAACCAGTTCATCCAGTGGTAGCGTGGTATCGGCGATACGGTTGACGAAGGAGGTGTTAGCACCATTTTCCAGTAGACGACGGACGAGGTAGGCTAACAACGTTTCATGAGTGCCTACTGGCGCATAAATGCGACATGGGCGGTTTAATTTGCCATTAGCGATTTTCCCGACCACTTGTTCGTATAGTGGTTCTCCCATGCCATGCAAGCATTGGAATTCATATTGACCCGGGTAATAGTTTTGACCGGCCATATGATAAACAGCAGATAAAGTATGAGCATTGTGGGTAGCGAACTGGGGGTAAATCAGATTTGGCACTGACAATAGTTTGCGGGCACAAGCCAGATAAGAAACATCGGTATAAACTTTACGGGTGTAAACTGGATAGCCTTCCAGCCCATCTATTTGAGCACGCTTAATTTCGCTATCCCAGTAGGCGCCTTTTACCAGTCTCACCATCAGGCGGCGACGGCTGCGCTGTGCCAAATCAATTATCGTGTCAATAACAAATGGGCAGCGTTTCTGATAAGCCTGAATAACGAAACCAATGCCATTCCAGCCAGCCAGTTGTGGCTCAAAACAGAGTTTTTCCAGCAAATCAAGAGAGATTTCCAGACGATCCGCTTCTTCTGCATCAATATTGATACCAATATCATATTGACGTGCCTGTAATGTCAGGGAAAGCAGACGTGGATACAGCTCGTCCATTACTCGCTCGTATTGAGCACGGCTATAACGCGGATGCAGGGCGGAAAGCTTAATGGAAATCCCAGGTCCTTCATAAATGCCTCGGCCATTAGATGCCTTACCGATAGCATGAATCGCCTGTTGGTAAGAAACCATATAATCCTGGGCATCTTTCTCAGTTAAAGCGGCTTCACCTAGCATGTCATAGGAGTAGCGGAACCCTTTTTCTTCCAATTTACGTGCACTTGCCAGCGCTTGATCGATAGTTTCACCTGTCACAAACTGTTCACCCATCAGACGCATTGCCATATCTACGCCTTTACGCACTAATGGTTCACCACTTTTGCTGATAATACGATTCAGTGAATTAGAAAGTTTGGCTTCGTTATGGGTAGAAACCAGTTTTCCGGTAAATAGCAGCCCCCATGTTGCTGCATTGACAAACATAGATGAACTTTGGCCCAAATGAGAATGCCAGTTACCATTACTGATTTTATCGCGGATCAGCGCGTCACGGGTGGCTTTGTCAGGAATACGAAGCAGGGCTTCCGCAAGACACATCAGGGCAACACCTTCCTGAGATGAAAGTGAAAATTCCTGCAACAGCCCTTGAACTAAACCTGAGCGGCCAACGCTGTTTTTCTGGTTACGCAATTTTTCTGCAATGCTATAGGCTAGCTTGTGGGTTGCTTGTGCCTGCTCTTCTGGCAATTGCGCCTGTTGTAGCAGCATTGGAACTGCTTGTGTTTCTGGCAGACGATAGGCAGCAGTGATTGCAGAACGTTTTACTGATTGAGGCAGGATATGCTCGGCGAAGTCGAGGAAAGGTTGATGAGAGGAATCTATTATTGCAGTTTCTTCTCCCGTTATCTTCTCTTCAAGATCTTGGCTGGAAGATAACTCAGTAATCTGCTCGTCATTTTCAAGACGTTCAAGGTAATTAAAAATAGCTTGTTTAATCAGCCAGTGTGGAGTGCGGTCAATCCGTTGTGCCGCAGCTTTAATGCGATCACGAGTTGCCTCATCAAGCTTCACGCCCATTGTTGTACTACCCATCCTCGCTCCTTTAATAGGTAAGGTTTATCTAATTTGCATGATAATATCTGATATGTTGCAACTTTGTGCAACCTTATGCAAATTGCTTGTTTTGTTTTTGTGAAATTAATCCATTTATTATAATTAGACGGGTATATTTGTTATTGTGACTTTATCTAATTGATATATATTGGTTTAACATTTTATGGCTAACACTAGAGTGGAATCATGAAATGGTTAAAAAATACAACCTTTAAATCAAATAAATGTGATTCAGCAAACGTTTCTTGTAAAAAATGGCGTTAATTAGTTGTTAAATTACCTAGTGCTAATCTAGGATTCATTGTAACTTTTTAATTGGTTACAAAAAAAATTATTTCAATTTAGAATTATAAATCATCTTTAGGTGCAATCAGGTGCAACGTTCCTGAACCTGACAGGGAAAACTCTGTGTACCCAGGAGAACTGCGGCTTTGCAAACACAGATAAACTATGGAGAACCTGCATGACAGTAAATACACCAATGCTAATCACCTTTATTGTCTATATTACTGGGATGTTGTTGATAGGCTTTTTAGCTTATCGCTCGACCAAAAATTTTGATGATTATATCTTAGGGGGAAGGCGATTAGGTAGCGTGGTAACGGCTTTGTCTGCCGGTGCTTCGGATATGAGTGGTTGGCTATTGATGGGCTTACCTGGCGTTGTTTATTTCGCGGGTGTTTCAGAAAGCTGGATAGCTATTGGTCTTGCGTTAGGCGCTTATCTTAACTGGAAACTGGTTGCAGGCAGGTTACGGATTCAGACGGAAGTCAATAACAATGCTTTGACACTGCCAGACTATTTCACCAGTCGTTTTGAAGATAACAGCAAGATCCTGCGTATTATTTCTGCACTTGTTATCTTGATTTTCTTCACCATCTATTGTGCTTCTGGCGTTGTTGCCGGAGGTTTATTATTTGAAAGCACTTTTGGTATCAGTTATCAGAAAGCCATGTGGCTTGGGGCAGCAGCAACGATTGCTTACACTTTCCTCGGTGGCTTCTTGGCGGTCAGTTGGACAGATACTGTTCAGGCTTCATTAATGATTTTTGCTCTTATCTTGACCCCAGTTATCGTTATTTTCTCTGTTGGTGGCATTGATACCTCGCTTACTCTGATAGCAGCGAAAAATCCAGCTTATTTGGATATGTTTAAGGGATTGAACTTTATCGCTATTATCTCGTTATTGGGTTGGGGACTGGGTTATTTTGGTCAGCCACATATTTTGGCGCGTTTTATGGCGGCAGATTCCCATCACACTATCCGTAAAGCTCGTCGTATTAGTATGACTTGGATGGTGTTATGTTTGGCTGGAACTATTGCGGTTGGTTTCTTCGGTATTGCTTATTTTGAAATGCATTCTGACCTGTCTGGCCCGGTAGCTGCCAATCGTGAGCGTATCTTTATGGAATTGGCGGTTATTCTGTTTAATCCGTGGATAGCAGGTATTTTATTATCAGCTATTCTGGCTGCGGTCATGAGTACTTTGAGTTGTCAGCTGTTGGTGTGTGCCAGTGCATTGACAGAAGATCTTTATAAGCCTTTTATCCGTAAATCTGCTAGCCAGAAGGAGTTGGTGTGGGTGGGGCGTTTTATGGTTCTGTTGGTGGCAGTTATCGCTATGGTAATAGCAACTAACCCTGAAAATAAGGTATTGGCTCTGGTCAGTAATGCATGGGCTGGATTTGGTGCAGCGTTTGGTCCGGTTGTGTTGATTTCTGTTACTTGGAAACGTATGACACGTAATGGTGCATTAATCGGGATGTTGGTTGGGGCAGGCACGGTATTAGTATGGATGAAGTACCAATGGTTTGGACTGTATGAAATTATTCCTGGCTTTATCTTTGCTTCTATTGCGATTGTCATTGTCAGCTTGCTGGGTAAAGCGCCGGGCAGAGAAACGCAACAGCGTTTCATTGATGCTGAGGTGCAATACAAAACTAAGTGAATTGAAATAGGTAAAAAAGTGTGAAGGCGAAATGCCTTCACACCCTAACGAGCGTTATTAGCTTTTCAGTTTTTTAGTGATCTTAGCGACATGTTCCCCCTGATAACGGGCGATTTTCAATTCGTTTTCATTGGGGAAGCGTGAACCGTCACCGCCAGCGAAAGTACTGGCACCATAAGGGGTTCCCCCCTGCGACTGTGAAATATCCCCGATTTCAGGAATACCATAACCAATCGGTATGATAATAAAGCCGTGGTGGGCGAGTGTTGTCCAGGTTGAAGTAATGGTCATTTCCTGACCACCGCCAACACCTGTGGAAGTGAATACGCTGGCGACTTTGCCGTGCAGTTTACCTTCGGCCCACAAGCTGCCTGTCTGGTCTAAAAAGTTTCTCATTTGGCTGGCCATATTACCAAAGCGGGTTGGGGTGCCGATGATAATTGCATCATAGTCAACCAGCTCCTGTGTGGATGCAATCGGAGCGGATTGATCCGTTTTACCACCTGCTTTGGTAAATGTTTCTGGTGGGATGGTTTCTGGTACGCGTTTAATGGTGACTTCTACATCAGAGACTTTTTTGGCGCCCTCTGCAACTGCGGATGCCAGCGTTTCAATATGTCCATACATGGAATAATAAAGTACAAGAATTTTAGTCATATTACTTGCTCCAACAAGGTTAAAAAGTGGCTGCGAAGTTTACAATAACGGCAGCCGTCATTTAAATTCATCAATATTATTGATGTAATAAGGCGAAATTACCTTATTTTGTAAGAAAGATTTTCTTAACCGGTAGAGTAAGTGTAGCGGTAATTTAGTCGCTTGCAGCAATAAAAAAGACCTGTGGAGTATTATTCCCACAGGTCATATAGGTATTAAAAACTTGAATAAGTTAGTTGTACAAACGTGTTCTACGTTTTTTTACAATTTGAAAGCCAATAATTAAAACCAGAAACCAAACAGGTGTGATAATTAATGCCTGGCGAGTATCATCTCGTAAAGTGAGTAGTATCAGAACAAATGCAAAAAATGCCAGACAGACCCACGACATGATAATACCCAGTGGCATTTTATAGATTGAAGCTTTATGTAATGCAGGGCGACGTTTCCGGTAAACCAAATATGAACATAGGATCATACTCCAGATAAACATAAACAGAATGGCTGAAACGGTGGTTACCAGGGTAAATACATGCATAACATCAGGAATTAAATAAATCAGCACGACACCACAGGATAAACATAAACAGGTAAAAATTAACCCCGATGCAGGCACTGAACGGCGTGAAAGGCGGCTGAATTGCTGTGGTGCATCACCTTCTTTTGCTAGTCCAAATAGCATACGGCTGGTGGAGAAAACCCCGCTATTTGCTGAAGATGCGGCAGAAGTCAATACCACAAAGTTCACGATACTTGCAGCAGCAGGTAAACCAATCAGCACAAACAGCTCAACAAAAGGACTTTTGTCTGCAATGATTGAACGCCATGGCGTGACTGACATAATAATTATGAGTGCCAGCACATAGAAGGTGATAATACGGATTGGAATGGCATTAATTGCTCTGGGAAGTGATTTCATTGGGTCCTTAGTTTCTGCGGCAGCAGTACCTACTAATTCAATTCCCACGAAAGCAAATATGGCTATTTGGAATCCGGCAAAAAATCCATTTAATCCTGTGGGAAAGAATCCTCCGTCATTCCATATATTTGCCAGTGAAGCGGTATGGCCGGCTGGAGATTGAAAATGCATACCGATCAGAACAGCGCCTGTCACAATTAAAGCAACAATGGCAACGATTTTAATCATAGCGAACCAGAATTCCATTTCTCCGAATAATTTTACGGTTGCTAGATTAAGCGCTAGCAGCAACGAAACACAGAGTAGGGAAGTAGCCCATTGTGGGAAATCGGGTTGCCAATAACTGATATATGAAGTGATGGCTACCACATCGGCGATACCGGTAATAACCCAGCAGAACCAATAAGTCCAACCGACAAAAAAACCTGCCCAAGGCCCCAGTAAATCCGCAGCAAAGTCACTGAATGATTTATATTGCAGGTTTGAGAGCAGTAATTCGCCCATTGCGCGCATCACGAAGAACAACATGAAACCGATAATCATATAAACGAATATAATCGATGGTCCGGCAAGGGAGATTGTTTTTCCTGAACCCATAAACAGCCCGGTGCCAATAGCACCACCGATAGCAATAAGTTGTATATGTCGGTTGCTCAGATTGCGTTGCAACTGCGTTTCCCCGGTTTTAGCGGAAAGTGAAGTGTTTATATTTTCTGCCATAGTATATAGTATCCAATATTTTCATTTTCTTAGGTAAATTGTCACGGCTCTTTAAGTGGCCTTATATTAGCGGTGTTTGCGAAAAGATTGTGACACAAATTACTATAATAATGACAGCTTGATTTCATCTTAAAAACAAATTGGTTACAATTTAACTCATCAGTATCCTTAAAATTGAATATGAATTATTCGCTTAGAAAAAAATAGTTATACCCAATGGATTTCAAGATGAATCGAGACGGCAAGGGAGCGAATCCCCGGGAGCATAGATAACACTGTGACCGGGGGTGAGTGAGTGCAGCCAACAAATAACGGGTCAATAATAATATTGACGATAGCTGTGTATGAGATAATAATTGTTCATATGGGTTGTTAGCTCAGTTGGCAGAGCAGTTGACTCTTAATCAATTGGCCCGGGGTTCGAGCCCCCGACAACCCACCAGTTAAATCTAGGATGCCTAAGAGTGGTATTTAACAGCATTAATAGAGATTATATATAGATTTGTCATTATAAGATAAATTTTGTCTGTTATGTTTATACCCAATAGATTTCAAGATGGATCGCGACGGCAAGGGAGCGAATCCCCGGGAGCATAGATAACACTGTGACCGGGGTGAGTGAGTGCAGCCAACAAAGAGGCAACTTGAAAGATAACAGGTATATGTCGTAAGTATCTAAGGATTAAGCCCTATTTTCTTATTTGGTAGAATGGATGTCTCCATAATAATGATGATATCAGACAGACAACATCGAAAGTAAAATAGACAAACAGCATGAATGCAGCAAAGAACCAGTAATATAAGGCTTTATTTCTGGTTTCATGGTTCAGGATATCAAGTAATTCTTTCGTGGTGTTTTTACCGTGAGTGATTTTTACAGAAAGCACTATTTAACACCCTGAGAAATAATAAAAAAGCCCTCAAATAATGAGAGCTAAACAGGCGAAAATATGAGAGAAGAATATTTATAAAATTTTTACTCACATAATTTAATGTCTTTGACATAAGTTGTAGGTGACATCCATGAGATTTTATCACACACCAAATAGTCATCATTGTTTAACTTATAACCAACATAAAAAGAGATAGGAAAGCTAACGATGAATGATGCAATCATCAGCATGGTTAAGTATCTGATAATAGGCTTATTAAATTTAGGCAATCGATCAAAAACAAAGAAAAATATAGAACCAGATATAGCATAAAATATTAAAGGAAATGAAATGAAATACATAACAATAGTTCCGGAAAATATTATTTTTTCTTTCATTAAAATCAATGAAAAAATACAGTCACTCACTAAGTACATTACAGATGTAACTATTAGTAATAATATTATTCCGTATGAAATTTTTACATGCTTATTATTCACTTTATTTTACCTAATCGGTTAAATACATGCTGTAAATTTCCTTCCGGTGACTTTGGTTTTCTTTTCATTTCTTCTTTGATTAGTTCTATTAATTTTTTACTTATTCCATATTTTGCCTCTAGAATTTCTAAACTAATCGCAATCATAATGAGAGCTAAATAGGCTAGGCGAAAATATGAGAGAAGAATATTTATAAAATTTTTACTCACATAATTTAATGTCTTTGACATAAGTTGTAGGCGACATCCATGAGATTTTATTACATACCAAATAGCCATCATTGTTTAATTGATTACTTACCCAGAAAGATATTGGAAGACTGATAATAAAAGAAATAACCATAATAGAACCTAAGAATTTTATATACAACATATGATTATTAGGTAGTTTATTAAAAATAAAATAAAAAAATACAGATGTAAAATAATACAAAACGAGTGGAAATGAAAAGAAGCAAATAAAAATTATACTAGAAAATACTATCTCATCTTTCATTACTAATAATGAGTGAATATTGTTAAAAACAATATAATACCCAAATAAAATAATAAAACAAACAAAGATTCCACAAATTATACGTATAATATTTTTATCTACCATATTTTACCCATATTGTTGAATATATTCTGTAAATCAACTTCAGGTGTCCTGGGTTTTCTTTCCATTCCATCCTTTATCAATTTTATGACTTTCGGACTGATTCCATATTTCTTATCGATATATTCTAAAGTGATGGCAGCAAGAAAACCAACAATTAAAACAATTCCCGCAGCGACAATAACACTTCCACCAACTACAGCTATAGCTGATATAAATGAACCAGCAGCCCAAGAAGTAGCTGCTATAATGGCGGTTTTAGCCATATCAACAGTTATATTACCAATGAAATCTGCTAGGGTATATTCATCTTTAAAAACAGCTTCAATTGTTCGATACATAACAGAGAAGATAATGCAGAATTTAACCCCTTTAACGATACTTGAATTAAGACCTTGTTGTCCTATACCCATTGACAGCATTTTGGGATTGTTAGCACCGTATCGTGTTCCTGTAATAATACGTCTAAGGCCGGCATGACCTGATATTTTTATATAGCACTTGCCATTTTTATCAAAATACTCTGTTGCGGTGATCCCTATATTTCTAAACTCTTTGACAATTGCGGAAAATGCAAAAAAATCATGTATATTTCCGGCAAAAGGTGAAATGGAATCGGTAACAGAAAAAACTTTCTCATGGTAATTATTTAATTTTATTTTTGGTCTTGTTGGTGAAAAAGGATTGATATCACCTAAGATATTCACCGCTTCTTCTGGAGTCAGAAGGGCAATATATATGGTATTATCACTTAATACTTTTTCTAACCCTATGGCATCAAAGAATTCATGTTGAGGTTTTAACTGATTAATACCTACATTACCCTTTAAAAAATCCCCCATGTAACCTTCCACGCTGGGATTATATTTCTTATACGTCATATTCCCTCCTTACATTAGTTTAATGTTACTCATTTTAACATCTTCGTTGATATAACCAGCAAGGTCAACAAAAATAATTTAATTCTTGTTAGAATATACCTTCAATAAAACCCTCTTGCATCCTTCAACTGTGCACCAGTAAAGATATGTAAAGGCGAATAGAGGACATACTTAACACTAAAATTTTATATAGGGTAAGTTACAAATCTCTGTATTCAGGAACAGCCGGAGGTCACTCTTTAGTTTCATCACCTAAATTAATATTGTGAAAATAACCTTGTTTAGTTCTGGCTTTGCTTAATAAAAGATTCGTAATATGTTAAATCGATTTCGAGTTACTTCTTTGGGGGAACGATGAATTTATTTTTCTGATATGCAGAATTGAATCGAAATTTCTAAATAAATCACCAAGGCTATATATTCAGCCTTGATGATTCTATAATTTTTTTATTGACTAAATTAGAAACGGTAGCCGACGGTCACATTAAAACCATTAGTGGAGAGTTTATTATCCTCATCACCTTTGATATTAAAGCGGCTGCCTTCATAACCAACTGTAACGGATGTGTTGGTTGTCGGATTGACAATTAAACCTGCTCCCCAGCCTAAAGCATTTTTATTTATTTTCCCATACTCACCATAGTCGGCACTGGATATTTTTATGTTAATTCTGGATAACCCCAGTTGACTATATAAGCTAACATAATCATTAATTCTATAAGTCGGACCAGTCATCAAAGAGTAATACTTAGTATCAAGTTTAGGGTATTCTTCTGTCTCTTTTTCATCCCCTTTAGCAAAGGTAAATGATGATAACAGTCCCCATTGATCATCCAATTCATATCGATAACTCAATGTCGCACCGTTTAGTGCTTTAATATCTTGTGGTTTCACATAGGCATAGCCGATAGAAACAGTATGTTGTTCAGCTTGAGCAGGTAAGGTTATTGCACATGCAGAGAAAATAATGCCACAGCTTAGTAAAAATTTTTGCATTTAATCACACTCTATATAATTTCGTAATGAATTACTTTGTTACTATTTAAAGACTTGTTTACCAACGAATATAATAAATATCACAACTTAAATCATTAGTATATATTTTTCGATAAAATTAAGGTCTTATACACGATTCACTAACTATTATTACTACTTTCTTCTTTGAGGATATTTCTGGAGTAATTTTGCTTTATTAGTATAAATAATCGCTTTATTGTTTCAATATTCATCAATTGTTAACTTTGGAACTTTTCTTTCTTTGCTTACCGATAATTATTCATACTAAATATTCCACATTTTTATATTAAGAAAAACACGCGTTTCTGTTTTCTATTCCAATAGTAACTAGTGAAATTAAATTTTTGGCGCTTACTATGATAAGTGAAAAAGGTAAGTTGTTTTTTGCACATTTCAGTGTGCGTGGTAGGAATACACCCAGATACAATTAAAGATTAATGAGTTAAAGTTATTTGAGTATTTTTGCGCCATATGAAATATAATTATTTGATTTTATATGAATTAATTGTAATGTGTTATTTTTCATATAATACTTATCTTATTTAAATTATTGTGTCTAACATTAGATTGGTTACTATTAATAAAATAATAAATATTATATTAAGATGATAGTTTATATAATAAATGATTATTTCCGGGTAATAGCGGTGAAGTGTTTTTACATAAATAAATATATTTCATTGAGTTTGTGAACGCTGACATTATAAGGGGTTATTTATTTGTATGGCATACCTATTATGCTTTTATACCCGTTATCTCTCAAGTTGCTATTTTGTTGGTTGCTTTCACTTACCCCAGTCACATAGTTATCTATGCATCTTGGGGATGCGTTCACTTGCCGCCGCGCTGCAATTTGAAATCTATTGGGTATATTGCAATTAATCAGAGAAATGAATGACAAGATGCTGACTAATTTTGTTGTTGGGTAACAAAAAATTCACATATAACACAATAAACAAAGGTTAATAATATCGTGAAAAATAAAAATTATATTATTTCAGAGGACGGGCTTTCACCTAATTTTGAAATTGAATACCAACGGATTATCGAATGGTTTTTTAGCCGAGATTCCAATAAGTGGCCTATATTTCATGAACAGGAGATGAAGAAAATTATTGAGTTTAGAGGGAGGAATCTTCATCCGTTGAAACGTGTTGATGCCTATCCTGAGGGTAGTTTTTTGTTAGAAAAGATAAAAACCGAGCAACATATACCTGAAACGTATTGTGAACCGGGAGGTAGCCTTGATCCTCTGTTGCTCTTTGCTGTGGCACTGTCAAAAGACTGGGAAAATCCTGGTGCTGTCGAAAATGCTATTGCTATGCCTTGTGATCCCGCCATTTATGGTTCAATGTTATCCCAGCTTGTAAGCCCTAATTTGGTTTATAGCGAGTATGCGGGTATGGCTGAGAAATTAGAAAAAATGGCAGTCAGGCAAATGGCAACATTGGCTGGCTATGATCCTATGGAAGCAACCGGTATTTTCACACAAGGGGGAACTTTTTGTAATTTGTATGGGTATCTTTTAGGGATCAGAAAATCATTACCAAATGCCCGGCTTACCGGTCTCGATTCCGGTGATGATTATTGTATTATTAATTCACAGGGAGGACATTATTCAAATATGACGAATTTATCCCTGCTAGGTGTAGATATTAAACATAAAACGATACGAATTAGGATTACGTCCTCTAATGAGATTGATTTGGCCCATTTGGAACACCAAATGCGTGCATGTTTTAACGTTAATTGTTTGATTCCGACAATTATGCTTACATTGGGAACGACGGATACGTTTGCAGTTGATAGGGTAAAACTAATTTATGACTTACGTAATCGCTTATGTGAAGAATATGGCATAAAAATTAAACCGCATATTCATGCAGATGCAGCTATTGGTTGGTCAATGTTGTTCTTTGCTGATTATGATTTTGAATCAAACCCGCTGTCAATAAATGAAAGCACTTTACAAGGTATAAAAAATAATAGGGACAAGTTTCAGGAAATTAAATATACCGACTCATTTACCATAGATTTTCATAAATGGGGATATGTGCCTTATATTTCCAGCTTAGTGATGATAAAAGATAAATCCGATCTGAAAGCATTGGAGAATGAACCACAGCATTTCTCTTATTTTGAGAATGATATGCAAGGGAAAACACATTTACAATCAACAATTGAATGTACTCGGGGTGCCGCAGGAATTTTTGGTGCTGTCTCTGCTTTAACCTATATGGGAAAGAAAGGATACCAGGTTATTTTGGCGCACTGTTTACAAAATGCCAATTATTTCAGAAAGTGTTTGCAAGATTTAGGCTATGTTAAGCTTATTGCACCAGCGAATCAGGGGCCAAGTGTTGGATTTAAGATTTATAATCCTAAGATTATAACTGATGTTGATATAGCATTTGAGTATGAGCTGACATGTATGGATTCTCAGGATGCTATGAATTTTATGCAAAGTAATTATCAGTTTCATCGAAGAATATTTACCAATAGGGATAAAATTGGGTTATTTACCAATTGGGTTGAATTTATTACCCGTTCTGAATATGACTCAAAGGGGGATTTTTCTTATATTCCAGGTGAGAAGGCGGTGTTTATAAACCCAATGACAACCAGGGCGGATATTGATAGATATATTGATAGCCTAATTGAAAACGTACCTTCTTGAAAAGGTAGACACATGACTACAATATAATTACCAAGGATTAAACTTAAATTGATAAGGCTGAGCTTTGTAGGGAACAGAGTTCAGCCTTTTTCGTAGTAACTATATTGGGATCTATACCCAATAGATTTCAAGATGGATCGCGACGGCAAGGGAGCGAGTTCCCGGGAGCATAGATAACGATGTGACTGGGGTGAGTGCAGCCAACAAAGAGGCAACTTGAAAGATGAAGGGTATAATGGCGATTAGCTATCGCCACTTGGAAAAAAGGGATGGTTGTACCTATTTAATGACCGATGGTATTCTTTATTCGTCTATGATTGATTTCAACCATTGAATAAATGCATTGACTTTTTCATTCTGTTGTTGGGGAAGGGTACAGGTATAGTAATATTGTTTACATAGCACTTCGGTATTGGGAAAAGGGGCTACTAATTCTTTGCTTTTAATTTTTTCCCCAATCATGTTTTTTCTGCCCATGGCAATACCAGCATGGTGTATTGCGGCGACCGCAGCTAAATCAGAACGGTCAAATACTATACATTTTTGTGATGGATCTAGGGTAATACCAAAATGTTCTGTCCAGGTATCCCACTCTTTTGTATCAGAATCGTAGCTCCATGCTTGTTTGTCATGCAATAATGTGCAGTATTGTAAATTATCGATATTTCCCATCAGGTTATATTTTTCGGCATATTGTGGACTACAGACCGGGGTAATATATTCACTCATCAAATACTGATGGGATAATTCATCGGACATAATATCATCAAAATAAATTGCTAAATCTATACCATAACCGCGGAAATTTACATTTTCGTTACCAACCAAGATGTTCAGATTAATGGATGGATAGAGCTGGTTAAAATCAGCCAATTTGGGCACTAACCAACATTGGGTAAAGGTAGGACGGGAGTAGATAGTCAGGTTTCCTGATAACTCTTGGTTTTTTATCTCCAGAATTTCCTGATTCAGATGTTCCAGTGTTGATTTAATTGTCCAAAATAAACGCTTTCCTTCACAAGTTAATTCAAGCTTTCTGTGAAAACGTTGGAAAAGTTTGAGTCCCAACTCTTGTTCTAGTGAACTGATTCTATGGCTGACAGCGCTGGCACTAATAGCCAATTCATCAGCAGCCTGAACGAAAGAGCAGTGGCGGGCGGCTATCTCAAATGTATGCAGCTTTGATAACTGGCTTCCATTTAGTAACTTATTTACAACCATGAAATTATCATCTGTGTACATATTTATAATGTTTCTTTTTCATCGAAGTGGGATAATACAACCGTATCATCAAGGGTGTATATTTCAGATAGTTTTAGTGATTTAAGTCGCAAATAAAGTGAAAATTTTGATCGGTATCACTGAATTGACTCAACAGAGTTCATGCATGGCTATGTATTGATCATTTGTCAAAAATTGAATATTCATATTCAATAGTGAAAACGCATGTAACGAACAGAGGTTAACTGTGGAGAATGATTAAGTGGATTCACAACCTTGGGTGATTGGTACATTACTTACAAGTATTGTGTTAATTGTATTTACGATAATCAAATTAAAAATTCACCCTTTTCTGGCGTTACTGCTGGCAAGTTTTTATGTTGGCGTATTAATGGGAATGAACCCTGTCAATGTGGTAAGAACCATTGAAGCGGGGATGGGTAGTACGTTGGGTTTTTTGGCCGCAGTCATTGGTTTGGGAACCATTCTGGGCAAGATGATGGAGATATCTGGCGCAGCAGAGCGTATTGGTATCACATTGCAAAAATGCCGATGGCTCTCACCAGATATCATTATGGTACTGATTGGGCTGATTTGTGGTATTACTCTGTTTGTTGAAGTAGGGGTAGTACTGTTGATCCCATTGGCGTTTTCTATTGCCAGGAAAACTAATACGTCATTGTTGAAATTAGCGATTCCGTTGTGTACGGCATTGATGGTGGTTCATTGTATTGTGCCTCCACACCCAGCGGCATTATTTGTTACGAATAAACTGGGCGCGGATATTGGTTCGGTGATTGTTTATGGACTAATAATCGGTTTGTTTGCGGCTTTGATCGGTGGCCCGTTATTCCAGCGATTTCTCGGTAGCCGTTTGCCTTTCAAATCGGTTCCTGATGAGTTTTCTGATATTGAAGTTCGCAGGGAAGAAGATTTACCCTCTTTAAGTATCACATTGTTTACTGTGCTATTGCCAATTGGGTTGATGCTGATTAAAACGTTTGCTGAACTGAATATAGAAAAAGGCACCATATCTTACATGGTGTTAGAATTTATCGGTAATCCTATTACCGCTATGTTTATTGCTGCATTTGTTGCCTATTACACCTTAGGTATTAAACAAAATGTGGGCATGAGTATGCTGTTGACAAAAACAGAAGATTGTTTTGCCTCTATCGCCAATATTTTATTGATTATCGGTGCAGGCGGAGCATTCAATAGCATTCTGAAAGGAAGTGGGATTAGTGATACGTTGGCAGTTATTTTGTCAAATCTGGATATGCATCCAATTCTTTTGTCTTGGTTGGTTGCTATTATCTTGCATGCGGCGGTTGGTTCGGCAACCGTAGCAATGGTGGGAGCAACAGCGATTGTTTCACCCATGCTGCCGTTATATCCAGATATTAGCCCGGCAATCATTACGTTAGCTATTGGTTCCGGTGCTATCGGCTGTACTATTGTTACTGATTCACTGTTCTGGCTGGTTAAGCAATATTGCGGAGCAACGCTCAGTGAAACTTTTAAATATTATACAACCGCAACATTTATTGCATCTGTTGTTGCGTTGGCTGGGACGTTTCTTCTTTCTACCATTGTGTAATGAGAAGAATAATATTTCAGTCGTTGAAAGATAAGAACAAGAAGTGCGAGTGTGTCAATACCAGGGGAGCCTATAAAATAGGCAGCTTTTATAGCTAAAATAAAAAGAAAATTAAATACTAATGTACTAATCAAAATAAGGGGAAGATAAAAAATAAATAAAAAGTGATGTTTTGATATTTTGTAGGAAAATTGTAGTAAACATAACATACTGAAAATAATAATTTTAATAATTAAAAAACTAGCGTTATTTTTTTATATACCTAATAGATTTCAAATTGCTGCGTGGCGGCAAGAGAACGCATCCCCAGGAGCATAGGTAACGATGTGACTGGGGTAAGTGAAAGCAGCCAATAAAGCAGCAACTTGAAGGATGAAGGGTATATACCAGGGAACACCAATCTTGGGTTAACACGCAAATGAAAAGTACAGAGATTCAACAATTACTAAATGAATATCCGTTAGTAAAAAATTTAATGAAATTAGAGGAAATATTCTGGTTTAACCCTTGCAGTACAACCTTTAAAGAGGGATTACCTTTTGTCGGTTTGGATGCTGATGATGTCAGGGATGCTGAAGCACGCCTGAATCGTTTTGCATCTTATCTATGTAAGGTTTTCCCGGAGACAAAAGCTACGAATGGCATTATTGAATCAGAGATAGTGGCTATTCCCGCAATGCAGAAAACACTGGAACAGTATTATAGTGTTGATATAGCAGGGAAAATTCTGCTTAAGAAAGATAGCCACTTACCAATTTCCGGTTCGATTAAAGCTCGTGGTGGTATTTATGAAGTATTGACTCATGCGGAAAAATTAGCATTACAGGCTGGTTTACTTTCTGAAAATGATGATTACAGCAAACTGTTTTCAGAGGAATTCAGACAGTTTTTTAGCCAATACAGCATTGCCGTAGGCTCTACCGGTAATCTGGGGTTATCCATTGGCATTATAAGTGCAAAACTGGGTTTTAACGTCAGTGTGCATATGTCTGCCGATGCCCGTGAGTGGAAGAAGCAAAAGTTATGTTCACATGGGATTAATGTAGTAGAGCATCAACAAGATTATGGTGTGGCTGTAGCTCATGGGCGTAAAGAAGCGGAATCTGATCCCAACTGTTTTTTTATTGACGATGAAAATTCCAGGACGTTATTTCTGGGATATTCTGTGGCAGGTGGCCGGATCAAAGCACAATTTGAGCAGATGAATATTGTGGTTGATGAAGAGCATCCATTATTCGTTTATCTGCCATGTGGGGTTGGTGGTGGCCCGGGTGGTGTTGCATTTGGGTTGAAACTGGCTTTTGGTGATCATGTGCACTGCATTTTTGCTGAACCTACCCATTCTCCATGTATGTTGTTGGGTGTATATACCGGTCTACATGACAATATCAGTGTACAGGACATCGGTATAGACAATGTCACGGCTGCTGATGGTCTTGCGGTAGGGAGAGCTTCCGGTTTTGTTGGTCGAGCCATGGAGCGTTTGCTTGATGGCTTTTACACTATTAATGATCAAGAAATGTATAACCTGTTGGGTTTACTTAATCGTGATGAGGATATCCAGTTAGAGCCTTCGGCGTTGGCGGGAATGGCGGGGCCTGCTCGTGTTAGTGGAAACTCTAATTATTTAAATAACAAGAACCTTTCAGTAGAAAAGATGAAACAGGCTACGCATTTGGTCTGGGCAACTGGCGGTGGTATGGTGCCCGATGATGAGATGACAAAATACCTGGCTATGGCCAAAATCTAATCGTAAATAATTTAACGGGCTTCAAGCCCAGATTATTTGAAAATGGTGTCTTTCACTGGGGTAATCTGATTGCCAGCATCTGGTTCCTCGGGTTCAGTATCCTGCTGGCTTTCAGTCTATTACTGAAAAACGCTTTGATTTGGTTTCCTACTCTGAAAAGTCATCTCCTTAGTGTTTTTCAAGTTATACCCAATAGATTTCAAATTGCAGCACGGCGGCAAGTGAACGCAGCCAACAAAGCAGCAACTTGAAAGATGAAGGGGATATATTCCCGCCAGCAGTTGGCGGGAATATATCAGTATACTGGTTACTTACATCAAACATTTTTGTAATTAAATGAATGTGTTCCTGAGTATTTCCACAACGGTTCCCAGTAGGATTCTATGAAAGTTTTCACCGCATCTTCTCCCTCAATAAGATAGTTGAACTCTGAAAGATACCCTGGATAGAGATTATCAGAACCAACCACATATAGTTCATCATCAATTATTGTTACTTTTGCATGATTCCCAGGAGCAGGGGGGACTTTGGGATATACCTGCTCAGGACCCCCTGCTTTCATTAAGGACCAGAATGGGCGTCCTATAGCACCTATCTGTGGAGGTCTGTCAGAAAGAGACGGTTCTTTTAGCGTAGCTGTATAAGAATTTTCCTCTGCGGTTGGCCATTTGTATGTAGCACCTTCAATTAACAGATCTTCAGGTACTTTGTCTGTATAGAAAAAAGGGGCAACCTCTATTCTTTTCAGTGCGGCTTGCCTGATTCCATCCGGATCTTCCAGTTTCTCATCGGTATGCTCATCATGTGTCAAATAGTACTTAAATATTTCAAACGTTCTTTTGGCCCCAGAACCAAAAGAATATTGATCACCAGCAGCACCGGCTGCTGCATCAAGTGGCGATACAACAATTTGAACTTCCAGCTCGGGATTGGAAAGTAACGCTTCGATCAACCACCGGCACACATGATGATCTCGCCATTGTTTTTTCCATGCACTGACAAGATCCTGTTGGGACATGCGAATTTTTTTCTTTGCATTCTTTATTATAAACTCTTTCATTATTTCAGAGCCTTTTTTATAATCCGTTCGCATATCAGGCCCAGACCAATATTTACCTACGGACAATATCCTGCTGGCTTTCTTATATTCTGGGTCTTTAGGTGGATTTTTTAGGCATTCTTCTTTTTTTCTGTCTATATATTCAGTAATGTGCTCTTTTTTTAATGGGTCTTCCGGCTTTCCCACAATGCCATTTGCATTAACCCATCTATTTTCATCTATATCAAAGAATTCTTTGGTTAAGAGGTCTTTATCAGATATCCACATATTATTTAAAAATAATTGTGAGCCTAATGATGCCTCTCCTATAACTTTAACAGAGACATCATGAACCGGAGGGTAATTTTTAAAAAGATCCATATTTAAATTATGGCCCCCGACAAATGATTCAATTCCATCAACTGCGATAATTTTTGTATGATTCCATGTCATTCTGGTATCAGCTTCTGGAATCATTTCCTCTGGTAACAGCTTCTTGTCTAATGATATTTTAAGTCCGTCTACTATCCTGTAAAATCGACCAATCCATATTTCAGGTATACACTCCCAACTATCTCTCCTTTCTTGAATTAGTTTAATAATATCATCCTTCAATGCCAGATATTCAGGAGTACCTTCAAAGTACGAAGCTACACCGTTTAATAAAGATGTCGGTGTTTGAGCGAATAAGAATCTTATCTGAGTTCTGTCCTTCCTGTTTATTTTTTTTGTAAATGCGCTATCAATAGCTGATAGGATAACTTTTCTCCACTCTGCATCCGGGGCATTTAAGGAGGAAATATCACAGCGATAACGCATGTTTTCCAGAATGCTTACAATAGCGTCTTCAAATTCCGCTGCTCTTTTAACAGCCTGTGGCATTATCTCTTTTCCAAAAGGAAGCCCCCATATTTGGGGAGTATCAAATATTTTTACATAGTTGATTTCACTTGTTTTATTAAAGTAACCGTCCAGTTTTTTTTGTAAACCATCCAATAAATTCATATATGCATCCTCCGGGCAACAATTTTTTTACATATCAGCCGATAGCCTGCCAGTATCAGGCAAGCTATTTATAATCATAACCAATTTTTGAGGAAGGATGATTAAAAAAGATAAAACTGGGTTTCGCTGCGCCCTTTCTAATGGTGTTAATGAAAAGTCTGCACGAATAGGCTGGTAGTTTAGAAAGAATGATGTTGGTGAACAGCATAGCTTTTGGGGTATAAACCATGAACAAACAGGCATCCTATGTCATTCTCAAACAAAGTCATTGCTGTGTCATAGCATTAATCTTGCAGATATCCTGACATCTGGTATCAGATCCCTCTTGTTTAATGTAACTGTGTGAGTTACATTAATTCATATCGGAAAAGCATCCAATTGTTAAAGATTGAGGATTAAGAGAAATCGCTCATGCTTCCTGATTGATGTTATTTGCTTCCGGTATTACTTGGTTATGTACGTATTGATGGTTTGCAACGCAGTGCATTTATTTAGTCCATATGAGAGAAAAAATATGCCTACACTTTTTGACCCAATTCGTATTGGTGATCTTGACTTGCCAAATCGTATCATTATGGCTCCTTTGACACGTACCCGTGCAGTAGGAGAAGGACGTATCCCCAATGCTCTGATGGCGGAATACTATGTTCAGCGCGCTTCTGCTGGTTTGATTATCAGTGAGGCGACGTCAGTAACTCCACAGGGAGTTGGCTACGCTAATACTCCTGGTATTTGGTCAGATGAACAAGTTGCAGGCTGGCGATTAGTCACGGATGCGGTACATGCCGCTGGTGGGCGTATCTTTATACAACTTTGGCATGTAGGGCGGATTTCGGACCCTATTTTCCTCAATGGGGAACGACCAGTAGCTCCGAGTGCGATTGCGGCTGATGGTCACGTCAGCTTATTACGTCCAGAGCGCCCCTTTGTGGTTCCGCGAGCGCTTGAGTCTAATGAAATTCCCGGCATTGTCGAAGCGTTCAGACGCGGAGCAGAAAATGCGAAAACGGCAGGATTCGATGGAGTAGAAATACACGGGGCTAATGGGTATTTACTCGATCAATTCTTACAAGATAATGCCAATATACGTACGGATCGGTACGGTGGCTCAGTAGAAAATCGTGCCCGGTTATTGCTGGAAGTCACAGATGCCTGTATTTCAGTTTGGGGAGCATCACGTGTTGGTATGCATTTGGCTCCACGGGGTGGTAGTTACTCAATGGAAGATTCCAATCCTATGGCGACTTTTGGATACGTCGCGCGTGAACTTGGTAAACGGGGTATTGCTTTCATCTTCTCGCGTGATGCTGTTGTTGATGGTGATTTCAGTAAGGAAATAAAGGAAGTCTTTGGGGCAACTTATATTGCTAACGAACAGCTGACTAAAGAGAGCGCGGAACAAGTGCTTGCTGATGGTAGAGCTGATGCGGTGGCTTTTGGTCAATTGTTTATTTCTAACCCAGATTTGCCTCACCGCTTTTTAGCCGAAGCGCCATTTAATGAACAACAGCCAGAAACATTTATGGTTCCTGGAGCAGTAGGCTATACCGATTATCCCGCGCTTACCTAAATATATACCCGTTATCTTTCAAGTCGCCTCTTTGTTGGCTGCACTCGTTCGCCCCGGTCACATAGTTACCTATGCTTCCGGGGATTCACTCCCTTGCCGTCGCGATCCATCTTGAAATCCATAGGGTATAAATATCTACACAATTTTAATCCCAAAGGGTGTTGATATTAAGTATACATTTGATTTTTCTATCGCCGGGTTTGATGCCCGGTTCATCAATTCTGCTTAATCCCTTTCCAGAACGATTATTTTGGGAAAACTCTAAGCTAGTGACCGATTTTTATTGACCACAACAGTTGTAACTGACTGAGAAAATTAGGAAAATCGGCGTCCGGCGGTCAACGTCGCAATGGAATGGGTTGTTGTGGACAACAACCACCTAAGTGTGGAGCAGAATCAATCGCGCAGTGAGGAACTGGTTAATTGTCAGGGTGATACCAGCTGCCGTTCTGCCGTTAGGGATAAATATCGGCAGGAATATGACAAGGTTCAGGAGCTGACCAGTGCGTTGCTGTTGCCAAAGAGTTGCGGGCATTGCAAGGTGATTACAGCGCCCGGATGAGTGAAATTCAGGAAAAAGCCAGAATGCTGCGTATTTTCGTCCTCGGAGATCACCCAATAACCCTCAGTGATCTCTATCGTGGTAATACGCATGGGGGGTATTTCAAGGGAAACTCCATTAGGTGAAACAGACGTGAATGGCAAAGTTGGCACTGAAATATATAAACATGAGTTTAAGGATAAATGAGCATGATTGTATATATTCCGTTTATTTTGATGGTCTTGAGTCTGTTGGGGTTTCTTGCATGCTTCATCTACTTTGGCTTGAGCAAAAAAATTTCACTAAGAAGTGTAAAATCTCCATTGCTATTTTTTGATTTTTGTTTTTTTAATAAAAACAAACTTGCTAATTTTTCCATGATAATATTATTTGTTATTTATATGTCTGGAATTTGGTTTGAATTTATTAAAAATGGAAACTTAACTTCCTTTGTTAGCTATTTTATTGGAGTGTTTGCAATTATTTTTTTTCTTATTCATTGCAGATTTTTCTCAAAAAGAAAATTTGCACATAGAAATAATATTGAATTCATAAGAGAGTTTGCTTTTGAAATGGAAATAAGTCTTAAAAATACGTTATTATGGTTATCTAGGTTATTTTATATTGTTTGGCTTTATTTGTTTTTTTCTACGTAATTGTTGTGGACAACAACCACCTAAGCGTGGAGAAGAATCAATCGCGCAGTGAGGAACTGGTTAATTGTCAGGGTGATAGCAGTTGCCGTTCTGCCGTTAGGGATAAATACCGACAGGAATATGACAAGGTTCAAGAGAGGATAACAACGTGTTCAGGGGCTGACCAGTGCGTTGCTGTTGCCAAAGAGTTGCGGGCATTGCAAGGTGACTACAGTGCTCGGATAAGTGAAATTCAGGAAAAAGCCAGAATGCAGGGGCTGGATTCCCTCACACCGGCAGAAGTACGGGAATGGGCTGATTTACGCGGTGCCATGTCAAATATTGATGCGTCCCGCAATTTAGTCCTCCACCGTGCTCAAGTCACCGGCAGCTCAGAAGAAACCACCCAGGAAATCGTGAAGATTATGGGGCAGACGGGAATTGCTGCGTCTGCGGGAGTGGCCGGAGGGATTAGTAAAACAGGTGCAAAAGCTACCCATTCAGATCAAGGTCAGAAAAGTAACACTGATAAAGGTGCTCAGGCGGAAACCTCACATAACCAGTCCAGAAATGCGGGGACAAAAGGAAATGAGTTAACGAGTATCACTCAAAAGCAGCTTGATAAAAAATTTAAACATGCAGTAGATTTTGGTGTGATAACTACTAAGAAAAACCCAGAAACGCTTCGTCAATATGAAAAAGCGATTAAAAGTCATATGGAGGATACTACAACAGTTCGGCAAGGTACTTATGGGTTCGTAAAAGACTCCAAAGTTTTCTTTAATTCAAATACAAATAATGCTGTTGTGCTTGATAGTTCAGGTAATTTTGTTACTGGTTTCAAACTTACACCTGGAACACCACAATATGACAATTATATCAAGAATGGAGTTTTACGATGAACGCATTGATTTTAGAATTTGCCAAATCTTTTACTAAAGGGAGATTATCTGCTGAAGTTTTTGTAGAAGCGTATATGGAAATGTGGCGTATAGAAAGGGATAACAACAATATCCTCAAGTATGAGGGTAAATTAAGCGAATGCTTATCAAGCATATTTTGCCTTGCTGATTTATATAATTCAGATCCAGATGATAGAGAAGAATATGAATTAGATAATGAACAATTATGTGAAAAAGTATCTCAGCTAATAAATCAGTTAGTTAATAGCTAATTCTGCATAGACCCTAGCCAGTATGAACTGCATCTCAAAAGTTAAACACCAACTAATTGAGGTGCATTCATAACTTCCTTAGTTCTTCTCAACGAGCCGGATAATCAATTGTCTCCGTTCAATGGTTACTTGTACTGCCGGTCCGGTGGCAAAACCCGCTTCTTCCAGCCAGTTTCCTTTAAGGTGCAACACTGACAAGAGCACAGCGGGAAAAACTGGCCTTCGGGGGCGAAAAGCGCGTCAGGGGGTTTTGGGTTCGGCGGTGAACGCACATTGGAAAAAACGGGTTGTAACTGACTGAGGGCATTGGGGAAATCGGAGTTCGGTAATCAACTTCGCAATGGAATGCGTTGTTGCGGATAATAATGCCCTGAGCTTACCCAAAAGCATGGCGGATTATGGTCGGTCAGCATCAAGTTTGGCTACCGCGATGTTAAATGAAGGTAAATCCCCTCAAGAGATTTCAGCGGCATTGTCAAAACATGCCAAAGGCGATCACCCGGAAGGACAAGATCCGGCAAGAGGATTGTTAGTCGCTTGGGGAGCAGGTGCTTCTGTTGTGGGAGGCACTATAGTTGGCCCTATTACTGGGGCCGCCGCAGTCATTGGTGGAGGTATTTTAGGCGGAGCAACCGATGTCACCAAACAGTTTTTAACGTTGAAACCAGGAGAACACTATAGTGCAACAGATACACTGATAGCGGTAGGAACTGGCGCATTAACTCAAGGTAAAGGAACACTATTTAGCACCCTTGTGAATACAGGAGGCGCTTATTTAGGAAGTAAAGTTAAAGGGGAAGATCCTACAACCTCAATGTTAGGTAATGCCGTTGGTACTGTAATTGGTAATAAAGTGGGGGGAAGTTTACCAATGAAATGCTTTCTAAAGGTTATTCTAATAAAGCTTCCGAGATTGGTGGGGAAATTATGCTGGAGTTGCAACAGATTACATTGTAGAAGAAGGTATAAAGAAAACACGAGGAAGAAAAAAATAAACAATAAAAGGAGCGTTATTTTTAGACTGAAACAATTTATCTATTTAATCTTGGGATGGGGAATAGTTTTTTCAGTGTGTTGTATGATTAGCATTCCTTTAGCGTACCTGATTATCTTTTTTAAAGAGAGGTATTTTCTTTTAGACATTCAACCCGCTATTAGTGGATTAAAATTCAGTATAAAAGTCGGCGGTAGTGGTGGGGCAATATTTGGATTTTTTATATGTTTGTTTAGTTTAATAGAAGAATTTTGCAAGAAATTTTCTTCATTAAACAAAAATAAGGGGGGGGGATAAAATATATATTGAGCAGAAAAAGCATCTTTTCTTATTTGTCTGTTTAGTCATTACTTGTCAGACTGGGTTATTCTTATTTGGTCTTTTTATAAAGGATGTTTTTCTATCGGTCAATTGGCAGATAGTGAAAGAGTTAATTATTTCCGGGATGTTATTGCATATTTTTGTCCTCGGAGATCACCCAATAACATCCATCGAGATCGGGTAATAACCCTCAGTGATCTCCATCGTGGTAATACGCAGTTATATTGAAATATTAGTCACATGGAGAAAAAAATAGAGTGAATAATGAGGTAATACCTATGGCTGTAATGTTAAAACAAAGCATTAAAACATGATATCAAAACTACATTATTAAAACGCCCGGAGTAGTGAGCTTCGGGCATTCAGATGTCAAACGATATTAAGGTTAGCTATATTAGGCTTTCTCGAAAATAAAACCAGTAAAATCAGCGGTGACTTCTGGTGGTGGGGACTCAGTTCCCATCGTGGTTTTTGCTAAGAAAACGCGTAAATATCCTTCTGCATCTGTACTTAATGTTACAGAACCGGTGATAAATTCCGTGGAGTCTACAACAAAAGTGTTATGATTAAAGGTATCATTATGTAAACCAAAAATAGCTGGGAAGCCGTCGTCTATTACGCCTATGGCGGGTGATATGCGCGCTTTACCTGTTAGCTTATATTTAGTGTTAGGTTCTAATCCTTCTATAATTTGAAAGATGGCATCAGACTTAGGGTGGATTCTAAGAAAGTTAATTCCATTCTCAGATAAGATTTTTACCGTTTCGGGGAATGGGATTATCCAGCCTTTATATCCTTCATCAAATGAGCCGTTAATCAATTCTTTATCAGAACTTTTCTGACCAGAATAATCTATATTATTCAGAATTTCTTTTATATTCATATGTTAATCCTTTTAAAATTGATAGTAATAAATTTAACTTTTCTTAAGCATTTTATTGCTCGGGAATGACTTTATCAATGATAGGAGAATATTCAATTGTGTTTTTTATTAATTGGGAATTGTAATTTGTATAAATTAATAAAGAATAAACAATGGGGAGTTAAATTATATACTATAAATATAGTATTTTCTATTTATCCGATATGGGTATAAATTGGATTTTTATATTCTTATTTACGTGAGGAGTATATGTATATGCCAGAAAAAAACATGCGTAAAATGGCACTATTACAATAGAGTGTTGAGGATTGAAATGAATTTTTAATGTTGGTTGGATTGATAGAGATAAAATATTTCATTTTACATTAGGGTGGTTCTTTTGAATAGAAATAATTTTGCAGGTGATAATGATGACAGGTATATACTGCGGATATTATTATTGGTTATATTACTGTCTGGTATTGATTCCAGACAGTTTTTATATTAAATCCTATTTCGTATGGTTATTGCCTGTTAAAGGCGTTTACTTAAAATCGAATTATTTGAGAAGAGAGAAAATAAAATTATCGGCCTAAATAACCATCCCAATCTTTCCAGACAGGTTGTAACCCGGCTTTAATTAATACTTCCGCGACCTGATAAACAGAACGGTTATCATGCGGAATAAATTGCTCCAATTCTTCGTGACTACTATCTGCGTAACCACCAGGTTGGGTTTTAGAACCGGCACTGACATTGTTGATTGCCAGTGGGATGACGTGATCGCGAAAGAATGGGGATTCACGAGTAGAAATAGAAAGTTCTACATCTGGTGCAAATAGACGAAAAGCGCAAATCAGTTGTACCAGCTCTGCTTCATCCATCAGAGATGCAGGTTCAATACCTCCGGCACAAGGTCGCAGACGTGGGAATGAAATTGAGTAACGGCTCTGCCAGTATGTGCGTTGCAGAAAGAATAAATGCTCAGCCACCATATAGCAGTCTGTCCGCCAATGACTAGAAAGGCCAATCAGTGCTCCTAAGCCGATTTTATCGATTTTTGCCCGACCAAGACGATCAGGTGTTTCTAGCCGCCAGTGAAAATCTTGTTTCTTTCCTCGCAGATGATGAAGTCGATAAGTTGGCTCATGATAGGTTTCCTGATAAACCATCACACCATCTAGCCCCAGAGTTTTTAATTCTGAGTACTCTTCCTGCGTCATGGGTTGGACTTCCATCATTATTGAACTGAAATGTTCGCGGATAAGTGGCAGATAACGGCGGAAATAATCCATACCTACCTTGCCTTGATGCTCTCCAGTGACTAATAGCACACTGTCAAAACCCAGCGCTTTAATTGCTTGGCATTCCGCAATAATTTCATCTTTATTCAATGTCTTGCGTTTAATGTGGTTACTCATTGAGAACCCGCAATAAGTGCAATCATTGGCACACAAATTGGAGAGATAAAGTGGTACATAAAAACCAACGGTATTACCAAAGCGTTGACGAGTGAGTTTTTGTGCTCGTTGTGCCAGCGGTTCTATGTATGGCTTCGCTGCTGGTGAGAGCAACGCCATCAAATCATCTAAATTTAATTTGTTGCTACTCAATGCCCGTTCAACTTCCTGAGAACTTTTACTGTTAATACGTAGGGTAATGTCATCCCAGTCTAATTGTCGCCAGCGGTGATTAAAGCGACTATTCGTAAAATTATTAGCCATTAGAACACCCCCAGAAAATCAGTCAGTGGGCTGGATGCAACAGCATGTTGTTTTGGACTTGCCAGGCCAGCTTCATAGGATAGCTCGCCCGCTTCAATTGCCACTCTGAAGGCTTGAGCCATTTTGACTGGGTTACGTGCAACGGCAATAGCGGTGTTGACTAATACAGCATCCGCACCCAGCTCAATCGCTTCCAGTGCATGGCTTGGTGCACCTATCCCCGCGTCGATAACCACCGGCACTTGCGCTTGCTCAATAATCATTTTCAGAAAATCTCGGGTTAATAGTCCCTGATTAGAACCAATCGGCGCACCTAAAGGCATGACTGCTGCACAACCCACTTCTTCCAGACGCTTACACAAAACCGGATCAGCACTGCAATATGGCAGAACGACAAACCCGTCTTTGACCAACATTTCGGCGCCTTTAAGTGTTTCGATTGGATCAGGAAGCAGGTATTTCACATCAGGATGGATTTCCAGTTTGATCCAGTTTGTTGCCAGCGCCTCACGGGCCAGGCGGGCAGCAAACAGGGCTTCTTCTGCGGTTTTGGCCCCAGAAGTATTTGGCAGTAATTTAACGCCAAGTTTTTGCAATGGTGCCAGAATGGCGTCATTACCGCTCTGCAAATCAATGCGTTTCATTGCCATTGTGACGAGTTGACTGCCAGAGGTTTCTATCGCCTGAATCATTAAATCTGAATTGGCAAATTTACCGGTACCGGTGAACAGGCGGGAATTAAACGTAGTATCAGCGATTTTTAACATATCAACCTCCAGCAATCGCCTGAAACAAAAGGACATTGTCCCCATCATTAACCTGATGTGTATGCCACTCTGAGCGTGGAATAATGATCTGGTTAACGGCCAACGCTGTCCCTGGCTGTACTCGTTCAAGTTGTTCTAGCAATTGTTGTACAACCAGAGGAGCGGCAATCTCTATTAGTTGGTCGTTTACCGTAATTTTCATGCAATATCTCCGCAAATCGGGCACTGCTGCGACTGACTGAGTTGTAAGGTACTCCAGCTTTGCTGCTTACCATCAAATAATTGAAGCTTGCCGCTTAATGGGGAGGAAAGCCCGGTTAACATTTTGATGGCTTCTAGTGCCTGCAATGTGCCGATGACACCGACTACCGGACCTAATACACCCGCAGTCCGGCAATTTCGCTGGGGTTCTTCTTGATCAGGGTAGAGACAGGTATAGCAGCCGTGAGAGTAAGGAGGTTCAAATACCATCAGTTGACCACTGAATCCGACTGCACTGCCGCTAATTAATGGTTTTCGCATTGCCACACAAGCGGCATTGATAGCATGACGGGTTGCCATGTTGTCACAGCAATCGAGAACCAGATCGACCTGTTTCACGATTTTTGTCAGGGATTCCACATCCTGACGTTGATTAAACACAGTTGTTTTTACCAGCGGATTCAGTGCATTGAGTTGATTGGCTGCGAGTTCTGTTTTTGCAGAAGGAATATCTCTAGTACGGTAAAGTATTTGCCGTTGTAAATTGGAAATATGCAATTGGTCATCATCAGCGAGATAAATTGTTCCCACACCCGCAGCAGCCAGATAGAGAGATGCGGGGGCGCCTAATCCCCCTAGACCGACAATCAATACACAACTTGACTTCAGTTTTTCCTGCCCTTCAGGGCCAATATCTTCCAACAGTAGTTGTCGGCTGTAACGCATAAATTCTTGATCATTCAGCATAAGAACCTCTCAATATCTTCGAATCAATGCCTTCAACCAACTGAAGTAATTGTGACGTTGCCTGACGCCAATCTTTTGCTTTAGTAATCGCACTGACCAGCGCCACTCCGCCAACTCCTGTTGCAATAACATCCGGTACGTGTTCAAGAGAAATACCTCCGATAGCGACAGTGGGATAATCTAATGTGTTTTCTACCTGTCGTTTCAGTCCCTCCAGTCCTTGTGGGGAAGATGGCATCTCTTTAGTCGTGGTTGGGAAAATATGGCCGAAAGCGATATAAGACGGACGCAGAGATTTTGCCAGCGCTAACTCTTGTTCATTGTGGGTAGAAATGCCCAACCGTAATCCGGCTGTTTGGATTGCATGTAAATCGGCAATAACTAAATCTTCTTGTCCCAGATGAACCCCATAAGCACCATGTTTGATTGCCAGTCTCCAGTAGTCGTTAATAAACACGCGAGCGTTATATTGGCGACCGAGCATAATGGCTCGCTGAATATCTTCTTCCACCTGATCTTCTGGCAGATCTTTAATTCTCAGCTGAATTGTAGTGACTCCTGCTTCTAACAAACGAGAAATCCATTCAAGTGAATCCACGACCGGATATAGACCCAATTTGTATTCAGTTGGGGCAAATAGCGCATTAGGCAGATTGTTCATGGGATACATCCTCTGAGTTGTGATATAACTCGCTGCCACGGGAGCGAAATTCTTCAGACATCTGTTCCATACCGGCAGCATAATCGCGTACTTCTTGAGAGATCTTCATAGAGCAGAATTTTGGCCCGCACATGGAACAAAAATGCGCAATTTTGCCAGAGGCTTGTGGCAGAGTTTCATCGTGATAGGCCCTTGCGGTATCTGGATCGAGAGCTAGATTAAACTGATCTTCCCAACG
The DNA here is from genome assembly GCF_001280945.1 of Photorhabdus heterorhabditis. Classification (NCBI taxonomy): domain Bacteria; kingdom Pseudomonadati; phylum Pseudomonadota; class Gammaproteobacteria; order Enterobacterales; family Morganellaceae; genus Photorhabdus; species Photorhabdus heterorhabditis. Next base: position 64,289 of record NZ_LJCS01000019.1, read on the forward strand.
GAACTCAAAACGCGCTTTGGACATGGCATTGTCGCGGATTTGTGCACCGGGATGACCTTTGGCGAGATCGGCGGCATGGGCTGCAATCTTATAGGTAATTAGCCCTTGCTTGACATCATCTTTGTTTGGCAAGCCGAGATGTTCTTTCGGTGTCACATAACAGAGCATGGCACAGCCAAACCAGCCAATCATGGCTGCACCGATCCCTGAAGTAAAATGGTCATAACCCGGTGCAATATCTGTTGTCAGTGGGCCAAGGGTATAGAACGGGGCTTCGTGACAATGCTCCAATTCTTCCGTCATATTGCGGCGGATCATTTGCATCGGAATATGTCCGGGACCTTCGATCATTACCTGAACATCATATTCCCAGGCAATTTTGGTGAGTTCACCTAATGTATGTAACTCTGCAAACTGGGCTTCATCATTGGCGTCTTGAATAGAGCCCGGGCGTAGGCCATCTCCCAATGATAAAGAAACATCATAGGCAGCGCAGATTTCACATATTTCGCGGAAATGTTGGTAGAGGAAGTTTTCTTGATGATGAGATAGACACCATTTCGCCATAATGGAGCCACCGCGGGAAACGATCCCAGTGAGGCGTTTGGCTGTCATCGGCACGTAGCGTAGTAGTACACCTGCATGAATGGTGAAGTAATCTACCCCTTGTTCTGCTTGTTCTAGTAAGGTATCACGGAACATTTCCCAAGTGAGGTTTTCCGCTACGCCATTGACTTTCTCCAGTGCCTGATAAATAGGGACGGTACCGATAGGAACTGGGCTATTACGTAAGATCCACTCGCGGGTTTCGTGGATATAGCGACCAGTAGAGAGATCCATGACCGTATCTGCTCCCCAACGGGTGGACCAGATTAACTTTTCTACTTCTTCTTCAATGGATGATGTTACTGAAGAGTTTCCGATATTAGCGTTAACTTTCACTAGAAAGTTGCGACCGATAATCATCGGCTCTGATTCAGGATGATTAATATTGGCGGGAATGATTGCCCGGCCAGCGGCGACTTCTTGGCGGACAAATTCCGGCGTGATGTTTTCTGGCAATTGAGCACCGAAACTTTGTCCGGCATGTTGTTGGCGTAATACATCACCACGGATACGTTCGCGCCCCATATTTTCCCGTAGTGCGATAAATTCCATTTCCGGTGTGATGATGCCTTTACGGGCATAATGTAGCTGAGTAACGCGTTTGCTTTTACGGGCTTTCAATGGGTGAGGACGATGATGGAAACGTAAATGGTCGAGACCGACATCTGCCAGACGTTGTTGGGTAAAATCGGAACTGAGGGTAGTCACGGGTTCAGTATCCTGGCGTTCATCGATCCATTGTTGACGCAGTTTAGTTAATCCAACATGCACATCTAACCTGGAATCAGGATCGCCATAAGCGCCGGAAGTATCATAAACAGGGATAGCTTCGTTTTCCTCGTACTGAGATTCTTCTTTGGTGCCACCAATCAACGTGGGAGATAACTGAATTTCACGCATTGGAACCTGAATATCTTCGCGTGAACCTTGAAGATAAATCCGTTGTGAATTAGGGAACGCGACTCCCTGAATAGAATTAATAAATTCCTGAGCGGCATCACGTTGAGCTTTACGTGGGCGCGCTGGATTGGGTTTTGGTGAGATATCGGTTGTAGGGATAACAGTATTATGAGACATAGCAAATTCCTAACCGTGTTATTGGGAAAGTTGCTTGTCTGGAGCTCGCAGGGAGTAATAATTGATAGCTGGATGGACTCTTGGTAGGAAAACCGGGTGAGCCAACAGCGATTGATTACTCTTGTTCCCTTCGCGGGTCTTAACCCGATCAGGTTCCGCGGATCCCGAATTAACGGTCTCAGCCTGTGTATGCTGCGATAAAACAGCTTACGCTAGGCACTCCGACAAGAAAGTAATCAGTAGTATAGAAGGGATTATGAAAACTACAACCCTTACTGATTGAAAGTATTTACAATGAC
>NZ_LJCS01000020.1:0-66081 GCF_001280945.1 Photorhabdus heterorhabditis
TAAGAGGATTTATGTTGACCGTTTTAGGTGGACTGATTGCTTACTGCCTTAAATTGAAAAAACCATCACTGAAAGTTTTCTACTCAGAAGAAGATTTCTCAATGACGGCTTAAGCAGAATTCGGGTTAAATAGGAAAATGAGACAAATGAGGGATGAACCGAACCAGCTGAAAATAAATTGACAATTTCTGTGATTGATGTTTATTTATTCAAAAGAATTTAATGTCACTCAATTTTGGTATGACCAACTAACCAGTCGTGATATTCTGTAACTATCACATCAGTTATTTATATAAAAATAAATGTTATTTAAGGGCATTACTTTAATGTCCTTAAATAACATTTTGTTTACATTTTAGTGGAGTAGTCATGACAACACCAAAGAAGAGAATTGTGATCATTGGTGGAGGTGCTGGTGGTTTGGAACTGGCAACCAGTCTGGGGCATAAGCTGGGACGCAAAAAGAAAGCAGAAATTGTGCTGGTGGATCGTAACCAAAGCCATTTGTGGAAGCCGCTATTACATGAAGTTGCGACAGGATCATTGGACGATGGTGTTGATGCATTGAGTTATCTGGCTCATGCCCGTAACCACTGTTTCAATTTCCAATTAGGGACTTTGACCGATATTCACCGTGATACCAAAAAGATTTCTTTGGCTGAGATCCGAGGTGAATATAACGAGATACTGGTTCCTGAGCGTGAATTGAGTTATGACATTCTGGTTATGGCCTTGGGCAGTAAATCTAATGATTTTGGTACGCAGGGTGTGAAAGATAACTGTATCTTCCTGGATAACCCACAACAAGCTCATCGTTTTCATAATGAAATGCTGAATCTGTTTCTTAAGTATTCTGCCAGCGGTAATCAGCAAGATAAAGTTAATATTGCGATTGTTGGTGGTGGTGCGACAGGCGTTGAGCTGTCGGCGGAATTACATAATGCAGTAAAACAGCTTAATAGTTATGGTTTTGAGGGGCTTAATTCAGAAGCGCTAAACGTTACGTTAGTAGAGGCTGGAGAGCGTATTTTGCCGGCATTGCCAGTACGTATTTCTGCTGCGGCACATCAAGAGCTGACAAAACTTGGCGTTCACGTATTAACTAAAACCATGGTGACCAGTGCTGATGAGTATGGGTTGAATACCAAAGAGGGTGAGCTGATTAAAGCTGATCTAATGGTGTGGGCTGCTGGCATCAAGGCACCGGATTTTATGAAAGATATTGCTGGTCTTGAAACTAACCGGATTAATCAACTGGTGGTGAAGCCGACGTTGCAAACGACATTTGATGACCATATTTTTGCAATTGGCGATTGTGCATCATGCTCGAAGAAAGAGGGTGGTTTTGTTCCACCAAGAGCACAGGCGGCTCACCAAATGGCCAGCCGTTGTCATAGCAATATTATTGCGTTGCTGAATGACAAGCCGTTAAAAGAGTATGTTTATAAAGATCATGGTTCTTTGGTTTCATTATCTAAATTCAGTACGGTTGGTAGTCTAATGGGCAATCTGATGCGTGGCTCAATGATGATAGAAGGGCGTGTGGCGCGTGCAGTCTATATTTCTTTATACCGTATGCATCAGGTAGCTTTACATGGTTATGTTAAAACTGGCTTGATGATGTTAGTGGGTGGAATTAACCGTGTAATTCGTCCACGATTAAAATTGCATTAATTATTTATACCCAATAGATTTCAAGTTGCAGTGCGGCGGCAAGTGAACGCAGCCAACAAAGAGGCAACTTGAAAGATAACAGGTATAGTTGATAAGGCTACCTGCGATAGCTGGTAGCCTTTATAGGGCATGACTTTTTTACTTGAAATAATCTACTTAATTAAGAAAATAGACGATCCATTAGTTTGAAAGCATTTTCGACATTCGGACGCGAGCCGATTCCCTGTGGTTCTCCTATTGTAAAACCACTGTTTTTAACCAATGTCGCTATTTGAGAGCAATTAAGATATTTATGATATTTTAATTTTGCATAAGACTGAATGAGTGCTAGTGCGCCTGAAACTAAAGGTGTTGCACTGGATGTCCCATTATAACTACGAGTGTAGTTTCTATTATTTCCGGGTAGGCGTTGTAAGTTTGAATATCCAGTGGTTGTGACATTTTCACCCCAGGAATTTAAACTGGTATAGAGATTATGATTGGAAAAGCCTAACCTGTGTCCATTAATTGATGTACAGGCACCGATCATAATACCACCATGATCTCCATAATTAGGGAAAGTGAAGTCATAGGCTAAATTAATACCACTATTACCAGAAGCAAAAATAATGATTGCCCCTGCGTCGGCACAACTTTTTATTTTTTGCCAATTAGATGCTAGATAGGTAAAAGGATAATATCTATTATTGGCTACAATTTGAATATTTAAACTAATAATATCTCCTGGTAAAAAGCTATATATAATTCTATCAAAATCATCGACGTCATAAAAACGGAATTGACATTCGTGAGCAATACCAGTTACACCGAATTTATTATCCTTTGCGGAAATACAGCCGGTGGCGGCTGTGCCGTGATTACAATCTTGTGTTTCTGGGCGACTATTGATAACTGTAATATTACCAATTAGATCTTCATGGTTTCTGTAAACACCAAAATCAAGGTGGTGTACAGTGATACCTTGACCTTTATAACCTTTATTCCAGGCATTTCGGATATTCATACCATTGTGCTCATTTAAATATCCCTGTAGATATGAAAAATCAGGTGTAGTGATATCAATAGTGAATTCGGAGGGGATCTTTTGTGCTAAAAGCAAAGGAGGTGGGGGCATATTTTTCAGCTCAGGAATGAGAGAGCAAAACTCGACATAATCCAGTTTCTCCAGCTCATTGGCTAACTTGACTAAATCAGAATGACTAATATCTGCGTTTATCTTGTAAAGATAAGTTAATTTACTAAATTCTGGAGTTTTCCATATTTTTTTATCAAAATCTTCTTTATCAAAAACCGGCCTTATGTCTATTTTATGCTTAAATGAATTAAAAATAGGTAATATATCCATTCTTTCGGCTTCAAATCTTTTTAATCCATCGGCAGAAAACATGATCTCAAGATGGTACTTCAAATTATCATTTAGAATATGGTTGTTTCCTTTTAGAGAGACAATTCTATCTTTAGATGAAATTTGTTTCGGAGGGATATGGTTGATATTAATATCATTACTTACATTTTTATTTATTTCATCTATTTCTTTATCTATATCAAATAGCAGGTCTGATTCTTTTATTTCTATGTTTTCTGGTGTAAGGTTTTTAATAGTTTTACCATCTTTCATGATAGTAGTTTCTATTATATAATTTGCGGGTTTAAGTGAAGTAAAACAGGCGAGTTGATTATCTTCACTGTAACATTCATATATCTCTTTTTTGGTTAAGTTGGTTAATATATATTTTATTACTGTATGTTTATCCATTTCACCATGACATTTAAGATATAGATTTCCGTCAAATTTTGCAGATTTAAAATACTCAAGAGATATGGACATGGTTATTTTCCTCTTTAGTGTTAATTTCCTCCTTAGTATAACTATAGTTGGTTATTTAAAATTATTATTATTTCTCAGTCCATAGAGAGTGATCGGACCATCTATATTGATTATTGCTGAGTGTGATTTATAAATAAATTTATAATCTATCAGGAAATAAATTTATTATTTCCTGAGATCTGATTGAAAAGGTCAGGTTCTAATATATTCCATTAATAACGCAGGGTAACCTGTATTTTTATCTATTATTTTTTCTTTTTCTGAGAAACCACAGTTAAGATAGAAATGGATGGAGTTTATATTTTGGCAATAAACCTCTAATTCCAGCTTATCCCGTAGATTTTTTGCATAGTTGATAAGTTGTTTACCGATACCTTTTCCTTGCTCTGATGGTGCAACAAAGATCGCAGCAATATTATTTTCATATAGGCTGAAAAAACCTATTACAGAACCTTGATTTTCATATACATAATTTTCTGATAATGGAATATAAATATCACGCATATCATCTACTTTGCTTTTCCAGAAATCAGCATCAATAAATTTGTGGGAAATCAATGATGCTGATAGCCAGATGTGCAGAATAGAATCCATATCCTGTGTGTTAAAAGGGCGGATCATTCTTGACTCCCGGTAGATTGATTTTGGCTGGTATTATATTGCAAAAACAAAAGGCCAGCGTACTACAATGGGAGTTGGGAGTCAAAGTAATAATCTTTCCAGTTCTTCGTCCGTATAAAAATATTATGATCTTAACGCTTGATTATTAAAGACCGGATCAGATTGAATGTGGATTCTCTGTAAATGCCGTTCTGATTTGGAAGTAAATCCTTCACGTCCATGCAGTAGAGAGAAATTATCCACAATCACGAGATCACCTTTTTGCCAGGCATGAGCATATAAGTGACGATTGTCGTACAGTATATTTATAAAATCTTGCTGGAATTTATCTACCTGATCGGAGTTGATATTATGGTATTCAATAGCATGTTTATTAAGGAATTTTTCACCATCTACTGCTGGCTCGTTATATCTGATAACGAATCCGTTTCCGTCTGGATGCTCTTCTAATAGAGGGGAATGAACTTCTCCACCATAATGAGTGACTTTATTAATACGATAAGTAACAGATATATTTTTCCATTGTTCTAATTGCTGTTGGGTAGCATTAGCAATAACACGACGGGTATTGACAAAGGTTGTCCTGCCTCCTTGGTCACTTTCAGGTGCATGGGCACAATGGAACATAATAAATTCGGGAATTGTCGGTTTATACATACCATCCCAGTGAAGTGGCATATAGGTGTTATCAAAGACATGGTCGGTAGCATCTTGGTGTTCACGGACATCTAAGATGGCACCAAATGGCCACATCATTATTTCTCCCCAACTACGGGCATATTCTTCGTATTTTTCGCGATCGGATAAGTTAGATTTGAAACCACGCAATATAAGCAGATTATGTTTTTTAGTCAGTTCTCTTAGTTGTTCTATTGGTAGAGAATCAATATGTTGATCGGAATATTGCGGTGTGATTTTTAGACCAAAAGGTATGATCTCTTCTGTCTGAAATTTATTTAATTCTGTCATTATCTTTTTCCTTTAAATTACATAATGGCTGGGTTTTCCATGAATATTGACTAATTTTCCGCCCATCATCTGAACTTCTTTGTGTTTCATAAGTATAAATTGCCCATTTACATTGGCTGCGACACCATGCCAAGGGGTTAACCAGTCATCCCGGGTTGGCATCATATGAATACCGAATTTAATACTGTCTGCTGGTTGAGGATGAATAGACAGACGTATAGATTTTGGGAAATGAGTATCTAATAAACTTCCCCATGCCCAGCTTCGTTGAATAACACCGATAGCTCTTTGTTTGGCATCTTTTTGCAAGGCATTGTTTGATCCGGTATAACCAGGTAATAAGCTGTCTTCATATAAAAAGCGGGTGACTGCACGATACAGTTGCAATCCATCATTATTTTGTAACAATTCATCTTTGATGGATTCTTCAGAGCGGGCGTAATGTTTTACTAGCATATCTCTCTGTAAGTTAAAATTATCGCTATGCTCGCAGAGTTCCTTATCATCGTTGAGATTAAATGTACCTAAATTGATAGCACCCATTTCATGGAGTAATTGTTTAATATCTTCATGATATTGGCTGATAACGTCGTCTTTGACACGAATTAGATCACCGAAAACATGTCCGTCAGAACAAATGATAATACGTGCACCAGGAGGATAATAAAGCTGGATACGTTGGCATAGAGAATTAAGAAAACTCAAAGACAAGCGTTCTGCCATATCGGGAGCGGTACCAAGTACTTTATTTTTGTTTGGCGATTTGGTTGGGAATGCGGGTAAAATAAATTCTATAGGCTTTTTATTTTTGATAAAATATTCAATTCTAGGTAATTGTACACCTTTAATGATTTCTTCTTCCAGAGCTAAATCTCTTTCTGAATCGGTTAGGTGTCGGCGATATTGCAACAACTCATGCAGAATTTGCATCGAAATACTTTTAGAGGAAATTTTATCGGAAGTGATATTATTATTAGTGACACTTTGCATAATGACTATTTCTCATATTTGTTATAAATGTCTATTATTTTTTCTTAACAGATAAATAACGGTTTAACTAATTGGTATAGACGAAGTGTAAGATAATGCAATTAAAAGATAATATAATATTTAGGAATATATAATAATTTATTTTCTAATAAACAATATGTTTGAATATGATTTTTATAATTACTCAATATATTTGATTGATTGTTACAATAAGGCACAGTTTCACAATATTATTAGCCTATTAGATAACTGGTACGATCACTATAATAGAATGGTAACTTAAGCTAAATTTAGGTGCGTGGAATGAAATGATTGAACGGTCTTATATCGGTGTTCTAGTAAAATTGCGCTTAAATAATGAGGCTAAGAGGCATCTTTTTTCTAGTTATTATCTTGGGTTATATAATATTACTTATACATAAGTAAAAAAAATAATTATAACAGGATAGAGTTAATATAAATTAAAATGGCCCATTGTTAAATAGGATTGATAATATGGGTTGTTATTACGAGCATGACTATATCTGATTGGTATTTCATGGGAATTAATCTTTTTCTTAATCTAATCAAGGTGATAATTCTGCCTAAGTATGAATATTGCATATAATTTTAATCTCAAAAGATACTGATGGATAAGTTACATCACAATTATCCAATATTCCATAGATCAATATTGGTTTCACTTATTTTACAGAGTTACATGGAACAAATGGGTAGTTTAAGTTTTGCAAAGCGAATTGCCGCACTTCCCCCACAGACTGATAATCAATCATGACGGGGGAAGTGAAAAATGACTTAGGAGTTGACCTGATGCTGTTCAAAAGCATTCAGTAACTGTTGGATAAATTCCAGACGTGATGTCCTTTCGTTTAAGTCCGTAATGAATTTCAGTTTTACAGGGCCATCCAGTCGGTAAATTTCAGGCTGTTTTTGTAATAGACTAATCAGATAAGTTGGATCAACTTTATTTTTTTCACTAAACTCGATGAATCCGCCTTTCTCATGGGCTTCTATTCGCTTAATACCTAATTTCTGAGCTGACAGGCGAGTTGTGGCTGATTGTAATAAGTGGCGTCCTGCATCAGGTAATGTGCCAAATCGGTCTATCAATTCAACTTTTAATTCTGCTAATTCCGATTCGTCTCTGGCACTGGCAATCCGTTTGTAGAAAGACAAGCGCATATTAACATCAGGAATATAATCATCAGGTAACAAGACAGGCATGCGTAATTCAACATCAGTCTGGCTATTTGTTAAGTCTTCAAGTGAAGGTTCACGACCCGCTTTTAGTGCATCGACAGCGCTTTCCAATAGCTCCATATAGAGTGTGAAGCCAATAGTTGTCATCTGGCCGCTTTGTTCTTCACCAAGTAGTTCTCCGGCTCCACGGATTTCAAGGTCATGAGTGGCTAGTGCAAAACCTGCACCTAAATCCTCAAGCGAAGCGATTGCTTCCAGACGTTTATGGGCATCGACTGTCATTGCTTTCGGATGTGGAGTCAGAAGATAAGCATAAGCCTGATGATGAGAACGTCCAACACGTCCACGCAGTTGATGCAATTGAGCAAGGCCGAAATGGTCAGCACGTTCAATAATGATGGTATTGGCACTTGGAATATCAATGCCAGTCTCAATAATCGTAGTACAGATCAGAACATTAAATCGTTGATGATGGAAATCGGTCATTACCCGTTCTAAATCTCGTTCACGCATCTGACCATGGCCAATGGCGATCCGTGCTTCTGGTACCAACTCTTCAAGACGTAGTTTGGTTTTCTCAATATTCTCAACATCATTGTAAAGATAGTAAACTTGACCACCGCGCAAGATTTCACGCAGTATTGCCTCTCGAACGACCAGGCTGTCATATTCACGGACGAATGTTTTGACTGCCAGACGGCGGGCGGGAGGTGTTGAAATGATTGAGAGATCCCGCATGCTACTCATTGCCATATTGAGCGTCCGCGGAATGGGGGTTGCGGTAAGCGTCAAAATGTCGACGTCCGCACGCATGGCTTTAATCTGCTCTTTGTGACGTACACCAAACCGGTGCTCCTCATCGACAATTAACAAACCAAGATCTTTCCAGCGCAGGTTACTTTGCAGTAATTTATGAGTACCGATGATAATGTCTACTTTACCAGCGGCTGCCATTTCAACCACTTGCTGTTGCTCTTTTGCGCTGCGAAAGCGGGATATCATCTCAATACGTATAGGCCAATTAGCAAAACGGTCACGGAAATTGTCAAAATGTTGCTGGGCCAGAAGCGTTGTCGGAACCAGTACAGCCACTTGTTTATCATTATGGACGGCCAGAAATGCGGAGCGCATAGCAACTTCAGTTTTACCAAATCCCACATCACCGCAAATTAGGCGATCCATTGCTATTGGCTGACGCATATCATTTAGAACGGCGTTGATAGCCTGTTCTTGATCTGGCGTAGTTTCAAATGGGAAGCTTTGGCAGAATAATTGGTATTGTTCCTGATCATGCTTAAATGCAAATCCTGGTTTTACGGCACGGTGAGCATAAATATCGAGCAGTTCGGCGGCGACATCACGTACTTTTTCAGCCGCTTTCAGGCGGGCCTTGCTCCATGTCTCTCCACCCAATTTATGTAATGGGGCGTTTTCATCTGCACCACCTGCGTAGCGACTAATCAGATGCAGTGAAGACACAGGGACATAGAGTTTGTCATCACCAGCATAGCTCAATATCAAGTATTCTGCTTTAATGCTACCTGCTTCGAGAGTGGTTAATCCCTGATAACGGCCAACACCATGTTCCAGATGGACGACTGGCTGGCTGGGGCGTAATTCTGCAAGGTTACGGATCAGGGTATCGGTATTAATAGTACGGCGAGTATCCTGATGGCGGCGGACAACACGCTCCCCAAGCATATCACTTTCACAGATCAGAGTAAGTTCATTCTTGTTATCAATAAAACCATGTTCAGCTGCACCAATCATTAAAAAGTGACCCGGTTCCTGAGCTTCATCCAGTTTACTGATTTTAATTGGTTTAATCTTTATCCGTGACAATAATTCTTGCAATGTTTCTTTGCGGCCTTCGCTCTCAACGGAGAAAATAACACGGCCACTGAATTGCTCAAGGAAACGGCGAAGTTTATCCAGCGGTGCTTTATTTTGTGCGACAATAGATAGATCAGGTAGTCGTTGATAATCAAGATTTGTATGGCTGGCTTTTTTACTAAGTTCTTCCGTTTTGAGTTGAATACGAGGCCAATTTTTCAGTTCAGAGAACAGCTTATCAGCTGGAAGCCAAAGTTCTTCCGGTGGTAAAAGCGGTCGCATTGGATCAATTTTACGATTCACAAAACGCTGTTGAACATCTTGCCAGAAGCGCTCAGTAGAGCTGTTGACTTCTTGGCTGATAATAATCAAGGTATTATCTGGTAGATAATCAAACAACGAGGGCAAGGGTTGTTTGAAAAACAGCGGTTGCCAATATTCTATCCCGGCTGGTAACGTGCCTTTACTAACTTGCTGATAAATGTGCTCACTATCACGACGGACTTCGAAACGTTCCCGCCACTGGCTGCGAAACAGTTCAATAGTTTCTTTATCTGTTGGAAATTCATGAGCAGGTAATAAGTTGATTTGCTTGACCTCAGTTAGCGTGCGCTGACTGTCAACATCAAAAATTCGCAGGCTATCAATGTCATCATCGAAAAAATCGATACGATAAGGATGCTCGCTTCCCATTGGAAAAAGGTCAAGCAATGCGCCTCGGGTGGCAAATTCACCATGTTCGAGAACCTGTTCAACGCTGCGATAGCCCGCCTGTTCCAGTTCAGCGCGGAGTTTATTCCGTGAGAGCTTTTGTCCTTTATGCATAACCAATGCATGCCCGTGAAGATATTCATGTGGGCAAACCCGCTGCATTAAGGTGTTTACCGGCAGGATTAAAACACCCTTGGTTACCGTTGGCAGACGATAAAGTGTAGACAGGCGGTTGGAAATAATTTCCTGATGAGGAGAAAAACTGTCATAGGGCAGTGTTTCCCAGTCAGAAAGTATATTGATAGGACAGTCGGTAAACTGATGGACTTCATCATGCAGACGTAAAGCGTTTTGCATATCCTTGGTTATCAGTACGACAGGACCTTGATGGCGTTCGACAATTTCAGCACACTCTACAGCATAGGCTGCGCCAGTGAGCCGACCTAACTGGCGGCTATCACCGCAGCGTTCAGGAAGTTCATAACGGTATTTTGAGGACATAAGCGTTAATGTGTTCTCTATGATTCAGCCCATTCCCAACAGATTTTTTGACCTATAATGGTCTTAAAATAAACACGCTGGCAGGTTGAGAAAAAATAAAAAAAACCACAGATTTGGGCGTTGGTGGTTCCATAAAGTATAGCTACCCTTTATTATCCCCGAACACTTTGCTTTGGCAACAGGGGCGTAACAGATTTCATGTTTCAGTCTGTCTCATTATTTATAGGTTTGCGGTATATGCGTGGCCGTGCGGCTGACAAATTTGGTCGGTTTGTTTCATGGCTGTCAACAATCGGTATTACTCTTGGTGTCGCCGCATTAATCACTGTATTGTCAGTGATGAATGGTTTTGAGCGTTCATTGGAAACCAGTATTCTTGGCTTGATGCCGCAGGCTGTTGTGACGTCGGCAAGTGGTTCTCTAGATCCCGTACAACATCCTGCTAGTGAACTTTCGAACCTAGAGCAAGTCAACAGGATTACACCATTGGTTATGGGCGACGTTGTATTGCAAAGCGCCCGTAATGTCGGTGTGGGTGTGATGTTGGGTATTACTTCAGATGAGTATGAACCACTGACTGAATACTTGGTTAACACTGCTCGCTATCAACTTGAACCCGGCAGTTATCATGCTATTTTGGGCGAAAAGTTGGCGGTGGAGCTTGGAGTAAAACGCGGAGATCGAGTTCGCCTGATGGTGCCAGGTGCAAGCCAATTGACACCAATGGGGCGTATTCCGAGTCAACGTTTGTTTATGATTGTGGGTACTTTTGCTTCTAACAGTGAAGTAGATGGCACACAGATTCTGGTGAATCAACAAGATGCTGCCCGTTTGATGCGTTACCCGCAGGATAATATTACTGGCTGGCGTCTCTATCTCAAAGAACCGTTGGCGGTGGATCGCTTGAGCTTGCAAACCATGCCTGAAGGGTTGTTATGGAAAGATTGGCGTGAACGTAAAGGTGAATTTTTCCAGGCTGTAAGGATGGAAAAAAACATGATGGGTTTATTGTTGAGTCTGATTATTGCTGTGGCTGCATTCAATATCATTACTTCTCTTGGTTTACTGGTGATGGAAAAACAGGGTGAAGTGGCGATTTTGCAAACCCAGGGACTGACACGCCGTCAGGTCATGGCGATTTTTATGATCCAAGGAGCGGGTGCCGGGATTATCGGTACATTATTGGGAACTGGGCTTGGTGTTCTGCTTTCGAGCCAGCTTAATAACTTAATGCCACTTATTGGCCTGTTGACTTCAGGTGTTGAGTTACCTGTTGCTATTGAGCCATTGCAAGTCGCTACAATTGCAATTTCAGCGATAGTTATTGCCCTATTATCTACGTTATATCCTTCCTGGCGTGCCGCTGCCACCCAACCTGCTGAGGCTTTGCGTTATGAATAATCAACCATTATTGCTGTGTAATAATCTGTGTAAAAAATATCAAGAAGGGCAAGTACTGACCGAAGTACTGAAAAATGTCACTTTTGCTATCAATCAGGGCGAAATGATGGCGATTGTAGGAAGTTCGGGGTCAGGTAAGAGTACGCTATTGCATTTGCTTGGTGGATTGGATACACCGACTTCCGGTGACGTTTTGTTTAAAGGGGAGTCTCTGAATAAAATGTCTTCCAGAGCCAGAGCAGAATTGCGCAATCATGAATTAGGCTTTATTTATCAGTTTCACCACCTGTTGCCAGATTTTAACGCGATAGAAAATGTGGCTATGCCGCTGCTGATTGGCGGTAAAAATCGGAATCAAGCACAGAAGAAAGCGTTGGAAATGTTGGCTGCGGTTGGTCTGGAGAAGCGTGCTCATCACCGCCAATCAGAATTATCGGGTGGTGAACGTCAGCGTGTGGCGATTGCCAGAGCATTAGTTAATGAACCTTCTTTAGTTTTGGCTGATGAACCCACTGGCAACCTTGATTTACGTAATGCAGATAGTATTTTTGAGTTACTGGGTAAACTTAACTGGCAGCAGGGAACCGGGTTTTTGGTGGTTACCCATGATTTGAAACTTGCCAGCAAATTGGATCGTCAGGTAGAGATGCGTGACGGCTATTTGCAAGATGAATTGACCCTGACGAGGGCATTGTAATGGCAAATTTGCCTCTTTCTCTAGTTACTGCTCTTCGATTCAGCCGGGGGCGCCGTCGTGGTGGAATGGTATCCCTGATTTCGGTGATCTCTACTTTGGGGATTATGCTTGGTGTCGCGGTCTTGATTATTGGCTTGAGTGCCATGAACGGTTTTGAGCGGGAATTGAGGAACCGGATACTTTCCGTTGTTCCTCATGGTGAAATCTATGCGGTTAATCAGCCTCTTGAACGGTGGCAATCTGCATTAGGACGGGTGAAAAACACAGCTGGTGTGGTTGCGGCTTCACCTTATATTACTTTCACTGGATTGATGGAAAAAGGCGCTAGTCTACATGCCGTTCAGGTAAGAGGTGTTGATTTAGTCACAGAGGCTCAGGTTAGTTCATTACCAACGTTTGTGCAGGATAATGCATGGCAACACTTTCAGGCGGGTCATCAGCAGGTCATTTTGGGGCAAGGGGTTGCTAATGCTTTGAAGGTTAAACAGGGTGATTGGCTGACTGTTATGATCCCAAACAACGATCCAGAGATGAAACTGTTGCAACCAAAGCGGATTCGTTTACAGGTCAGCGGGATTTTTCAACTGAGTGGCTTACTTGATCATAGTCTGGCTTTGATTCCCTTGGCTGATGCACAGCAATATCTGGATTATGACCAAGGTATCACTGGAATTGCTATTAAAGTTGATGATGTGTTTGCTGCCAATCAGCGAGTAAGGGCGGCTGGAGAAGCATCACAGGAATATGTCTATATCAGCAGTTGGATAAGAAATTACGGCTATATGTATCAGGATATTCAGATGGTACGCAGCATTATGTATCTGGCTATGATTCTGGTGATTGGTGTGGCGTGTTTCAATATCGTTTCTACCTTGGTTATGGCGGTAAAAGATAAAAGCAGGGATATTGCTATCTTACGAACACTGGGAGCAAAAGATGGACAAATCAGAGCGGTTTTTCTCTGGTACGGATTACTGACGGGGATGACAGGCAGTATTGCAGGTGCTGTAGTCGGAATATTAGCATCACTTAATCTGACTTCACTTATCCATGGGCTGGAAAAGCTGATCGGCCATCAATTCCTCTCCGGTGATGTTTACTTCATCGATTTCTTACCATCAGAGTTACATAGCATGGATGTTTTGTTCGTTTTAGCGACTGCGCTGATTTTGAGTTTGCTGGCAAGTTGGTATCCGGCAAGACGGGCAAGCAGGCTTGATCCGGCACAGATTTTAAGTGGGAGATAATAAACCTATTATTGGCATCAGCTGAACAAAAGCGCTATGGTGTAAAGGAAACAGAAACTTAAGCATTATTGAGAAATCTTAAAGGAAATCAGTATGCGTGTTCGTAGTCGGCTTTGTCGGTTTCGTAAGGTTAAGCGTTTGAGGCATCAGCGATTTCGTAGCCGAATTTTCTATAGGGATAATCGATTGGCATTTGATATGAAAAAACCTTATGTAGTGGTATTGACTGGTGCGGGTATTTCAGCTGAATCGGGCATTCGGACTTTCCGTTCTTCTGATGGGTTGTGGGAAGAACATCGGGTGGAAGATGTTGCTACACCTGAAGGTTTTCAGAAAGATCCAGACTTGGTACAGGCGTTTTATAATGCCCGGCGGCGTCAACTACAACAACCGGACATAAAGCCGAACACAGCGCATTATGCTTTAGCCGCGCTGGAGCACGAACTGGGTGACCATTTTCTGTTGATTACTCAGAATATTGATAATCTTCATGAACGGGCAGGTAGTTGTCGTACGGTACATATGCATGGTGAGTTACTTAAGATCCGTTGCTGCCAATCTGGGCAAGTGTTTGAATGGACAGGTGCATTGGCTACAGATGAGCGTTGTCATTGCTGTCAGTTCCCATCACCGTTGCGTCCACATATTGTTTGGTTTGGTGAAATGCCTTTGGGTATGGAAGAGATCTATTCTGCACTGGCTCAGGCAGATATTTTCATTGCGATCGGCACCTCCGGGCATGTTTATCCTGCGGCTGGATTTGTGCATGAAGCTAAACTATCAGGCGCACATACGGTGGAATTGAATCTGGAACCAAGTCAGGTAGAAAGCCTATTTGATGAAAAGCACTATGGACCAGCCAGTAAAATAGTGGATGAGTATGTCCAAAGGTTAATTGATAAGATAAAAGAATTTAAAGCTGATTTGACGCAATAATTATTGTGTTTCTCTTCCTCATAATGGACAGCTAAAGTCCCGGGGGGAAGAGAACAATGGACAGATTATTAGAGCGTTTTTTTAAATATATTTCTTTTGATACTCAGTCAAAACTGTCAGCGAAAACCATTCCTAGCAGTAATGGTCAGCTTAAACTTGCCAAGGCATTGAAGCAGGAGCTAATAGAGCTGGGTTTCTCTAATGTGGTACAAAGTGAACATGGCTGTGTAATGGCAACATTACCGGCTAATACACCGTGGCCTGTACCGGTTATCGGCTTTATTGCCCATCTTGATACTTCGCCAGATTTTTCTGGAAAAAATGTGAACCCACAAATGTTGGAAAATTATCGGGGGGGTGACATCGCTTTAGGATGCGGTGATGAAGTGTTATCGCCAGTTATGTTTCCTGTATTGCATAGTATGTTAGGAAAAACGCTGATTACCACAGATGGTAGAACACTGCTTGGTGCCGATGATAAAGCGGGTATTGCAGAGATCATTACGGCCATGGTTCGCCTGAAGAATAGCAATATTTTACATGGTGATATTCGAATAGCGTTTACACCTGACGAAGAGATAGGTAAGGGAGCACGTTATTTTGATATTGATTCATTTGATGCTGAGTGGGCGTATACCGTTGATGGTGGTGGTGTGGGTGAATTAGCATTTGAAAATTTTAATGCGGCGGTAGTAACAGTCAAGATTGTTGGCAATAATATTCATTCTGGTAATGCCAAAGGGGTCATGATTAATGCTTTGTCGCTGGCAATCTGCATTCATCAGGAATTGCCATCAGGAGAAACGCCGGAACATACGGATGGATATGAAGGCTTTTATCATCTGCAACGAATTAAAGGTACGGTAGAGCGTGCTGAAATGCATTATATCATTCGTGATTTTGATCGAAATAATTTCGAAGAACGTAAAAAAAAGATGATCAAAGTTGCTGAAAAAGCAGGTAAGGGGTTACATCCTGATTGTTATATCGAACTGACTATCGATGACAATTATTACAATATGCACGATGAAGTTATCAAATATCCACATGTTATTGAGATTGCAAAACAGGCAATGCTGGATTGTGATATTGAACCCATCATTAAGCCTATTCGTGGTGGTACTAATGGAGCACAATTGTCATTTCGTGGTTTGCCTTGTCCGAATATATTTATGGGGGGATATAATTATCATGGTAAACATGAATTTGTTTCGCTGGAAGGAATGGAACAAGCTGTAAGTGTCGTTATGCGTATTGCTGAATTGACCGCTCTGTTGTCTAAAAAAATTGGGAAAAATTCAGGAGTTTTGCAGCATTAGCTAATTTGCCCCAGTATGAATAGACAAAAAAGAAACATGGAAATAATTAATTAAATTTAATATTCATCGGGTTGATATAGAGATAATTAATGCAACCTTTAGGAATTGCCTCTTAATCAGGAGGTTTGATTAAGAGGCAGTGAATTAATAATTGGGTTAGATGTTAAACAGAATTAATGGACTTTTGAACGATTCCGTTTAAATTTACCTCTTGTAGTGATGTATCAATCATTAAAGTACCAGTAACCACTGTTTATTAATGCCGTGAGCAGGCTGATAAAACGAACATCATCTATCGCTTCACCAAGCATTTCGGCATTAATTTCATAGTGGTGGCAAAGAATGTCAGCAGCATTAAGATGAGGTGTATCTATTAATTCTCCGTTAACAAAGCATTGATCACCGATTCTTATAACCCGTAATCCATTAAGACGATGGAGATTTTCGCCTTGTTTCATTAATTCATAAATTTCATTACTTTCATAAGGTGGTTCTGGTGGGGCAATATCAAGCTCATGCCGTGACTGAGAGATAAATTCACCAAACCATTGTTGGAAAGTTTCGGGTTGTGTCAATAATTCACTCATCATTGAGTGTAGTGCGGATAGCTCATCTTTTTGCACCAATGCCGGATTGTCGCGTAAAGTCAGATTGGGATCACTGTAGCGATAGCCACCTAAATCATTAGCCAGTAGGTAATCAGCAAAACTACTGAATAGCTCACGGGTATTGGGTGCACGAAAACCAACTGAATAATTCAGTGAATCTTCAGTGGCGTAGCCTTCATGTGGAAATCCGGGTGGAATATAGAGAATATCACCTGGCTCCATCTCTTCATCGATGATGGCATCAAATGAATCGACTTGTAGCAGATCAGGATGAGGGCAGTGTTGCTTCATTGGCACTTTCTCCCCAATGCGCCAGCGACGGCGTCCCATTCCCTGGATGATAAATACATCGTATTGGTCAAGATGTGGGCCAACACCCCCGCCAGGAACGGAGAAAGAGACCATCAGATCGTCCATGCGCCAGTCAGATAGCGCACGGAATGGTTGCATTAATGCAGAGGAGGGATGATGCCAGTGGTTAACCGCCTGTACCAGTAATGACCAATCTTTTTCACCTAAATGATCGTAACTTTCGAATGGACCATGGGAAACATCCCAACGGCCATTTTTCTGACTGACCAAGCGGCAATCAACTTCATTTTCCATAGCCAAGCCGGCCAGTTCATCGGGAGTAAGGGGATCAATGAATTGACGAAAACCTTGTTTAATCAGCAGAGGTCGTTTTTGCCAATGATTTTGTAAAAACGCCTGCCAGTCCAGATTCAACTGATAGTCCATAGTGACATCCTGAGTTGAGGTGAGTTTTAGGATATTATAACGAAATAGTTAAATTGAGTATCAGACTACACAGGCATATTTGGTTAATCGTCATCATTAACTTGCTGGCAACGGAATATAACGCAAATTCTGGCGCCGCCAAGCGGACTGTCACTGATACTGATATCTCCTTTATATTGCTCAATGATTTCAGAAGCAATGGATAATCCAAGCCCCTGACCCGGTTGTAAGGTATCGACACGTTGACCCCGCTGGAAAATCATTTCCCGTTTATTAATATGGACACCAGGTCCATCGTCATCAACAATGATCATTACCGAATTATGATCCATAGTTGCGGAGATCTCGACAAATTCAAGGCAATACTTACAGGCATTTTCCAGGACATTGCCCATGACTTCCATAAAGTCATTTTTTTCACCAAGCCAGGTGATTTCCGGCGATACATCTAACGTGAGACTGACGCCTTTGCGTTGATAGACTTTTGTTAAAGCGCTGCACAAACTATCCAGTAAAGCTGGAACAGAAGAAACTTCCCGCATAATGATGCTATGATCACCGCGCATACTGGCCCGGTGCAAATAGTAACCTATCTGCTGAGAAATACGGCCTATTTGTTCAAGCATGATAGGTTCTGCCTGTTCAATGGTCATCTGCTTACTGCTGCGTAAAGAACGGAGAGTTGATTGTAAAACAGCTAGCGGTGTTTTCAGGCTGTGTGTCAGATCGGCCAGTGTTGTGCGGTATTTTGTATAGCGGTTGCGTTCATTATTGAGCAGAACATTAAGGTTACGAACCAATCCCCGTAGCTCAGTCGGTGGATTCTCATCCAATTTTTCTCGCTCACCTTTTTCTAATGAGCCGACCTGATGAATAAGCGATTTGATTGGCCGTAAACTCCAGTGAGCAGCCAGCCAGATTAATGGAATAACCAGAATAAGGTTGGCAATCAATACATAGCCGAACCATTCCCACACCAGAACTGTTTTCTGTAAGTCCTGTGGAATGGTATCAATCACTACGATAGTCAATTCTGGCAGATGTGTTGTCGAATGATATCTATTAACGGAAACGGAATGGGTTAGCTCGTTATCTTCATTTTCGTTGAGAGTATTAAGTTTGCCTAATTGCCCCTGCATATTGGTCGAGTCTTTTAACAAGTCTCGGCTGCTTTTCAGGTCAGTATCCAGTTCATATAAACCATCTTCCTTCAACCATTCACTCGGGATAGATCTTTCTACTTTTGGGATATGGCGTTGACGCCAAAGGATAGTGCCTTTGTTGTTATAAATCAGAACTAATGACGGGTTATTTAGTGTGAAATTGGGTGGTACTGAAATATCCAGCTTATTGTTGTTCCACTGAGCAAGGCTGAAAAACAAGTTACTCTGACTACGTAATAGTGTATAAGCGGTTTTGTCAAAACTGACCAGGTAACCGACAATAGCAACAATACCATAAGACATTGTCAGAGCCAGAATGACTGCGGCAGTCGCCATTAGAAACCGGGTACGGAGTGAAAAAGGTTGCTTTTTACGTTTAAGCACTTTTTTGCACATTAAAATTTTATACATCAAAGCGATAGCCTTGGCTGCGAACAGTCACGATAGCTTCATAAGGCCAAATATCTTGTATTTTCTTTCTTAACCGTCCGATTAAAACATCAATGGAATGGCCTTCGCGCAGTTCAGCATCGGAATATAATTGACGCATTAATGACTCTTTAGTGACAATTTTGTCGCTATTGCACATCAATATTTCAACAATTTTATATTCAAAAGCCGTCAGTTTGACACTTTCACCATAAATTGTTAATTCTTTGCGTGACAGATCAATTCTGAACGGGGGAAATTCAATAATTTGGGAAACCAGCCCATTATTACGGCGCAGGAGTGCCTGCATACGGGCAATGATTTCCTCAAGATGAAATGGCTTGGTGACATAGTCATCCGCCCCTGCATCAAGAACGGTGACTTTTTCCTGCCAGCTTTCACGAGCGGTCAGAACAAGAATAGGAAGTTTCTCATCTTTCTGGCGCCAGCGACGGATCAGACTCAAACCGTCTTCTCCGGGCAAACCAAGGTCAACGATAGCGATATCGGGTTCGCTCTCTGCCAGATAGTAATCAGCTTCTTTAGCATTTGCGGCAGCATCAACCAGATGACCCGTGTCACGAAGTTGTACCGTTAAATGGTGGCGTAATAACATATTGTCTTCAACAATCAATATCCGCATGGAATATTCCTTCTAAACTCCAGCAAGCAGTATATGATAACAGGTCATTAAGACTGTTATATACCTGTTATCTTTCAAGTTGCCTCTTTGTTGGCTGCACTCACTCACCCCGGTCACAGAGTTATCTCTGCTCCCGGGGATACGCTCCCTTGCCGTCTCGATGCATCTTGAAATCTATTGGGTATTATAGACAAAATTGCTCGCAAAAAATTCAATACAATAGACTTCACCAAACATGTTAGATACATGGATATGTAACAGCAAGACGTCAAGTGGAAATATAGAATATAACTTTAATGTGTGTTTGGGATTGGTTTATATAAGAGTAGTAACAGACGGATGTTTTATCCGTCTGTGGAATATCGATTACTTCAATTCATCAACCAGAGTAATTGCACGGCCAATATAATTTGCCGGTGTCATTGCTTTCAGGCGTGTTTTCTCTTCTTCGGGTAAATCTAGTCCATCGATAAAGGTCTTCATCCCTTCAGCATTGACACGTTTACCGCGGGTGAGTTCTTTGAGTTTCTCATAAGGCTTTTCGATACCATAGCGACGCATAACTGTCTGGATGGGTTCAGCAAGTACTTCCCAATTCTGATCCAACTCATCTAGCAGGTGTTGTTTATTGACTTCCAGCTTATTTAAACCTTTCATCGTCGATTGATAAGCAATCAGAGCGTATCCCAGACCAACACCAAGGTTACGCAAGACGGTTGAATCTGTCAGATCACGCTGCCAGCGGGAAACGGGTAATTTACTGGACAGATGACCCAATACCGCATTTGCCAGCCCCAGATTACCTTCGGAGTTTTCAAAATCAATTGGGTTGACTTTGTGTGGCATAGTGGAAGAACCGATTTCGCCGGCAACTGTTTTCTGTTTGAAATGGTTAAGCGCGATGTAACCCCAAGTGTCACGGTTGAAATCGATTAGAATTGTGTTGAAACGAGCGATAGAATCGAACAATTCAGCAATATAATCATGAGGTTCGATTTGAGTCGTGTATGGATTCCATTTGATGCCAAGTGAAGTCACAAAAGTTTCACTGAACTGATGCCAGTCAACCTGTGGGTAAGCGGCTATATGGGCATTATAGTTACCTACTGCACCATTGATTTTGCCTAATATTTCGATTTGTTCCAGTTGGCGATACTGGCGTTCCATTCGGTGAGCGACGTTTGCAAACTCTTTACCTACAGTGGAAGGAGTAGCCGGTTGGCCGTGAGTACGAGATAACAGAGGTAAGTCTCGATATTCACCCGCCATTTTTTTGATGGTATCAATTATCTGACGCCATTGCGGTAAAAGTACCTCTTCACGGGCTGTTTGCAGCATCAGCGCATAAGACAGGTTGTTGATATCCTCAGAAGTACAAGCAAAGTGAATAAATTCGGAAACTTTATGTAGTGCAGGAATATGTGCAATTTTTTCTTTCAGAAAATATTCCACTGCTTTGACATCGTGGTTAGTGGTGCGTTCGATAGTTTTGATACGCATTGCATCCTGTTCATTGAAATTTTCGATAATTCCATCCAGGTAAGCGTTTGCGTCTGCATCAAAAGCAGGGACTTCTTTAATTTCAGCACATTCTGCCAGTTCTTGCAGCCAACGTACTTCAACCTGCACGCGGAATTTCAATAAGCCAAACTCACTAAAAATGGCACGTAATACGCTGACTTTGTTGCCGTAACGGCCGTCAATTGGAGAAATAGCAGTCAGTGAGGATAATTCCATTGGTAGCAACTCCTGGGTTTTATTTAACAATGAGCAAGAATATCTTTCGCCTGTTGTACCAGGCGTTGACGAGAAAACATTAATTGCAGGCGACCGCCGCCGACCTGCTGCCATAAGACGGCGCAACGGACTCCAGATAGCAGAATAGCCCGGACTTTCGCCTGTACAAGTGGATTACGTAGAACATCAGGGGAACCCGTCACTTGGATACGTGGGCCAAGTGGGCTGACGACATCGACGTAAATACCCGCCAATGCGTTGAACATACCTTCTGACATTGGCTCAAAATATGCCTGCTGACGTTCTAACAGATTAATACGGTTACCAAGTGCATCGGAAGCTTCCTGATGTTTATTCAGACGGCGTTCCAGTGCCATAAGACTCAACATATAGCGGGTAAGATCGGCGGAAACACTATTATTACCGCCATCAAATATCCCCAGCATTGCGTCCAGCCCGATCCGCAGATTGTGTTCATGATTGCCAAATACATCTAAAACAGATGCTGGGTTAGTGTTCAGGATGCTATTCACCATAGTTGCAACAGCATCGGTATCACACTGGTTTTCATGGGCAAGTTGTTGCACCAGACGACTTGACTGGCAAATTCCTGCCAGCGCTAGTGTAATATTGTAATAATTCTTTGCCACAATTACTCCTGCAAACGTTGTTCAATCACGCCACCGCCAAGACAGATTTCACCCTGATAAAAGACCGCTGATTGGCCGGGTGTAACTGCGGCGACGGGGTTAGCAAAACGTACTTCTATTTTATCTTCGTTTATTGGTGTGACAGTACAAGGAATATCCTGCTGACGATAGCGTGTTTTGACCACACAATGGATTTCTTCAGTCAATGGTTGTCTGTCTACCCAATGAAGCTGTTGGGCAATAAGGCCGGTAGACATCAGGCGAGGATGTTCATGCCCCTGAGCTACGATCAGCATGTTATTCTGAATATCTTTATCTATTACGTACCACGGCTCTTCGTTGCCGTCCTTTGTACCACCGATTCCCAAACCTTTACGTTGACCGAGTGTATGGTACATCAGCCCTTGATGTTCACCGAGGGTTTCACCATCCACAGTAACAATCGGGCCAGGTTTGGCGGGTAAGTAACGGCCGAGGAAATCACGGAATTTGCGTTCACCAATAAAGCAGATACCTGTGGAATCTTTTTTCTTTGCTGTCACCAAACCGATTTGTTCAGCAATACGGCGAACTTCCGGTTTTTCTAATTCACCGACAGGAAACAGACTTTGGGCAATTTGCTGGTGGCTCAAGGTATATAAGAAGTAACTCTGATCTTTATTATTGTCGAGTCCACGTAGTAACTGGCTTTTTCCGTTAATATCCTTGCGACGAACATAATGACCTGTAGCGATGTAATCTGCCCCTAAATCTTCAGCGGCGAATTCCAGAAATGCTTTAAATTTAATTTCTTTGTTGCACAGAATATCTGGATTAGGGGTTCTGCCCGCTTTATATTCAGAAAGGAAATGCTCGAAAACATTATCCCAATATTCGGCAGCAAAATTGACGGTATGAAGTTCAATGCCCAGTTTGTCACAAACAGATTGGGCATCAGCCAGATCAGTCGCGGCTGAACAGTATTCTTCATTATCGTCCTCTTCCCAATTCTTCATGAACAAGCCAGACACTTGATAACCTTGCTGTTGTAATAAGTATGCGGAAACGGAGGAATCTACACCGCCGGACATGCCGACAATGACTTTTTTCTGGCTGTTATCTGACATGGGAATCTCACTGGAGAAAAAAACAAGCGCCGTACTTTAACACGTTGCAAGCGAGGGTGCATCAAGCGCATGACTGTTTTACTGCTAATTGAACGACGCGGCATAATTATCCAGTATCGTAAGAGGGTGTTTTTTGTTTTGCAGATAACAGCGGATACTTTCGGCAACAAGTGGAGAACGAAGACAGGTGCTGTTTAGTATTTGTTCTGCCGTAACCCAGTGGCAACAGTCAATATCACTGTCCTGTGGATTGGTGGCTATTTGTTGTTCCATTTCAACCAGAAATAGAAAACGGATAAATGGTGTGTTGTCTGGTGCAACCCACTGATGAATTTTCAGCAACGCTTGTGGCGTAGCCCGGATACCGGCTTCTTCCCATAATTCACGTTCTGCCGCCTGTAATAGTGTTTCATCGGCTTCAAGATGACCAGCCGGTTGATTCCATAATGCTTTGCCATTAATTGTCTCTTCAACTACCAGGAATTTATTTTGAGCATGGACAATGCAGGCAACTGTGACATGAGGGCTAAACAAAATTGATCTCCTTCCATTCACCGGGTTTCATTTCGCCTAATTGTAAGGTTCCCATACTAAAACGGATCAATCGAAGTGTAGGAAAACCAACATGAGCTGTCATTCTGCGCACTTGACGGTTTCGGCCTTCATAAAGTGTGATTTTTAACCAGCTTACCGGAATGCTTTTACGTTCACGAATTGGCGGATGACGAACCCAGAGCCAGGTTGGTTCACGAACTAACTCAGCACCTGCGGGCAGAGTTAGCCCATCTTTTAGAATGATGCCCTTACGCAGTTTATCGAGTGATTCTTCATCTGGAATCCCTTCAACTTGAACATAATAAACTTTGGCAGTTTTTTCCCCCGGTTGGGTCAGTTGTGCTTGAAGTTTACCGTCATTAGTTAAAATTAATAATCCTTCACTGTCACGATCCAGACGTCCGGCGGCATAAACATCAGGAAACGGGATAAAGTCTTTCAGCGTGGTTCTGCCCATTTCATCAGTGAACTGGGGTAAAACGTCGTAAGGTTTGTTAAATATCAGCACTCGGCGAGGTCCTGTTAGTTTTTTGACAGAATTTGATATTTTTCTTTGGCTGAATCGGTTAAGTTTGTGTTTTTTAACAGAGAAATTTGTCATCATAGGCCACTGAGCAAATAAGGGAGGGATATTATACATTAGTCTGCTATTGATTGGCGTTTGCAGAATATTCAAGTAGTATTGACACGTCCCTTACAAAAAATTAACAAGGTATTACGCTTACTTGAAAGGAGAGGTTAATGGAAAGCAAAGTAGTTATTCCGGCGGAAGGTAAAAAAATAACAGTCGACGCTAAAGGTAAACTGGTTGTTCCGAATAACCCAATCATTCCTTATATCGAAGGGGATGGGATTGGTGTTGATGTTACCCCTGCAATGCTGAAAGTTGTCGATGCAGCGGTTCAGAAAGCCTATCAGGGTGAGCGTAAAATTTCTTGGATGGAAATCTACACAGGTGAAAAATCTACTCATGTGTACGGCAAAGATGTTTGGTTACCGGATGAAACTCTGGATCTGATCCGTGAATACCGCGTTGCCATCAAAGGCCCTCTGACGACGCCGGTTGGTGGTGGTATCCGCTCCTTGAATGTGGCATTGCGTCAACAATTAGATCTGTATGTTTGTCTTCGCCCGGTTCGTTACTACCAGGGAACGCCAAGTCCGGTTAAACAACCTGAGTTGACGGATATGGTGATCTTCCGTGAAAACGCTGAAGATATTTACGCAGGTATCGAATGGAAAGCGGGTTCTGCCGAAGCGGATAAAGTAATTAAATTCCTTCAAGATGAAATGGGGGTGAGTAAAATCCGCTTCCCACAACAGTGTGGTATTGGTGTGAAACCATGCTCTGAAGAAGGTACTAAACGTTTGGTTCGTGCTGCTATTGAATACGCGATTGATAATGACCGTGAATCTGTGACTCTGGTTCATAAAGGCAACATTATGAAATTCACCGAAGGCGCTTTTAAAGACTGGGGTTATCAGTTAGCTCGTGAAGAGTTCGGTGGTGAATTGCTTGATGGCGGCCCTTGGGTGAAAATTAGCAACCCGAAAAATGGTAAAGAGATCATTGTCAAAGATGTGATCGCAGATGCTTTCCTGCAACAGATTCTGCTGCGCCCTGCTGAATATGACGTTATCGCTTGTATGAACCTAAATGGTGACTATATTTCTGATGCGCTGGCTGCTCAGGTAGGTGGTATTGGTATCGCTCCGGGCGCAAACATTGGTGATGAATGCGCTTTGTTTGAAGCCACTCATGGTACTGCGCCTAAATATGCTGGTCAGGATAAAGTGAACCCAGGTTCAGTTATTCTTTCCGCAGAAATGATGTTACGCCATATGGGTTGGACAGAAGCCGCTGATCTGATTGTTAAAGGTATGGAAGGCGCGATTGCTGCGAAGACCGTGACTTATGATTTTGAGCGCCTGATGGAAGGGGCTAAGCTGTTGAAATGTAGCGAATTTGGTGACGCTATTATCCAGCATATGTAATCTGGAATCGTCAGACACCTCCACGGTAGTTAATCCTTCTGTGGAGGATGAACGTTTCAAATTTTGCAACTCACATATGGCGGGGTGTATACTAAGGTTAATATTTGTTCTGTCCGATATGGAGGGTAAGATGAGTGATTCAAATGATAAAAAAATAGAATTTAGTACAAGTGATGTTCTGAACGCTCTTTTGCATCGTGGGCAGAATATGCAACATCTTGCGACTCAGGAAAGTGTTGATAATTTGCGCCGTGAGAGTGAGTTTTCCTTTGCGTCACTGAGATCTGATATTGACCAGCGGTTCGAGTCTGTTAACAAACAATTTGAGATTATTAACCGACGATTCGAATCTATTGATAAACGATTCGAGTCTGTTGATAAGCGCTTTGAATCTGTTGATAAACGTTTTGACAAACTTGAAGGTAAATTTGACCGTCTTCAATGGTCTATTGTTGCTGCGGCGTTAGCGCTGCTTTTCAAAGAGTATATTTTTAAGGCGGCAACTTTGATCCAGTAACTTGCAAAATTTCGTAAGTTGCGGTTAGTCATTTTCTCACCTATTGTTTTTTTCTCTTCTTTATAACCTTTGTTACGGTATGTTCCAGTTTATGCTGGAACGGTACTGTCGCTGTGTGTATGACTTCATATGGACTGGAAAAAACTGCTGACCTAAATTTCATAGATGCCTCGTTTACTGATTAACTGGCTGTCTAGAGCCATCTTGGTGGTAGAACTCTATCTACTTTAATAGTTTTTTGTGAATTATTTCCAATTGGGTATAGACATTTTTATTTCAGATTTTCCGATGAGCAATAGACGGGGATCAGAGGTTATAACTAAATAATTAATTTAATGGCTTGTAAAAATCTTTTTTGTGAGCGTGACTAGGTCAAAACCGCTAACGGGAGTGTGTTCTCCCGCTGTTTTTATAACTGTAAATATAATACTTATTGTATAATATTTGAAATTTTATTATTTGGTCATATTTTCCTTATTAAGGATTTTTTCATATTCCTCCCAAACGACAGATAATGGTGAACTTAAACAGCAAATGGATATTGAACCTCCCGATGGAGGGTGATATTCATATTTAGATCTCCCACGATAGACTCTTATAGGTAAATTGTTATCAGTGGGATTCTTCCTTTTTCTTCTTAACATCATTCATAACCTCAACGTATATTGTTTAAATTATGTATTCAGAATAAAAGTGAGATATTTAAGCAATATTAACTTCATAGACATATTTTTTTTGTAAAAGATAACAAATGAAAATATTAGCAGTAGATAATAAAAGATCCAGTCTTATGTTGCATATAAGAGAAGTTTTTTCATATTTTTTCATAAAAATAATTTCAATTGTAAATTATTTTTATTGAAATTAATTTATTTTGTTACAAAATGGTGAATGAAATATTGATTGTAGTTATGTATAATTGAGTTAAGTGTGTGTTTTCATAGGTTAAGAAGCCTGCAATTAATTGTGTAAATATTAGTTTGGGAAAATTTTGATGTTTAAAGGTAAAGCAATTGTTGCAGCAGATGGCAGCTATGATTTTGATGAGGTTATCTTGGTATGGTGAGCTGTTGAACTTCGTGCCTGTATTTATAAAGTACAATTATACCCGTTATCTTTCAAGTTGCCTCTTTGTTGGCTGCACTCACTCACCCCGGTTACAGAGTTCTCTATGCCCCCGGGGATTCGCTCCCTTGCCGTCGCGATGCATCTCGAAATCCGTTGGGTATATGTTAGTGACTCAGCTTTGGGAAAGCTCTAGGTAATGATATTATCGTAATGGTTTTAGTTTGTAATATATCTGGTTTCATTCGACTTCTGTTGTTCATTAGACGAATTCTTCACAAACTTGATAAAGTATTCAGTCTATCTGGTAGGAAATCAAATTTTTACTTATACCCTTCATCTTTCAAGCTGCTGTTTTGTTGGCTGCGTTCACTTGCCGCCGCGATGCAATTTGAAATCTATTGGGTATATACAACCGGAAAATTGTCAGATAAATGTTATTTATTTCTAAGGGCCAGCTAGAAAACAGCGAGTATTCTTTATAAGAAAGATCTTGTTATGTCAATTCTATTGTAATTTGACTTTAATATGTTAGTGGGAATATTGGATAATAATCTTACAGGAAATACCATAGGGGAGATATTGGATATATTTAGAGGTGCTCAGAAAATAGCAAAACAAGCGAGTGTGTATTAATTATAGTCAGATAAAGAGGCGTATTCATTGTGCATTTTTTAATATTAACATTTACTTAACACAAATATTTTAAAAAAAGATAATTTATCCTTGTGCTTTTTAGGTCGATGGATGAAAGATTGATACACATTTACCCTTTTATTAGTTTTTTGAATGTTATGTTATTCATGAGATGATATTTCCTGCGTTAACATTATGGCATTGACATTTCGTTGTAATCTGATAGGGAGTGATGAGTTATATTTTTGATTTTTTAGTGTCTTATATGATGAATCTCATTATGTGAAATTTTTTATAATTAATTACGATTTTTTTCTTAAAGCTGATAATCTGCTCACAAAATTAATCACTATATCTTATTTCTGAATTTTTTTTCTTGATATTGATTGCTTGTTGATTTAATTAAAAGCGATTCATTGGTACAACTCCTTGTTATTGTATGGAGCGAGCAATCAGTTTCATATATGTAGCTTATTGACAACCATCGACAAGAGGCATCACTAATGACTAATGAATGTATAGACGTTACTGACGGACAATAGTGGATTGAATAACGTAATCTATTAACTGGCGGCTAAGAGCAGTACATCAAACATTCATTTAATCTGATGGATAATGTAAAAAGGTCAGTAAACATTACACATCAATTTCAAACTTGTGTTACATTCATAGCGTTTTTCTGACCAGTATCTCTGTGTTCTTTTCACACAGCATTGTGTTACTTGTTAATTATAAAGGCATATTAAGCGCAATGAATTCTGTCGGATACGATTTTATGGTCAGACTGGGTTTGCTAATTATAAGGGGAAAAATATCTTGACGGAACTGATTAACTTTTTTAACAACATCCTTTGGGGCTCCGTGTTGATTTATCTTCTTCTTGGGGCTGGTGCTTACTTCACTATACGTTCAGGCTTTATACAGATCCGCCATTTTGGGCATATGTTTTCAGTATTGAAAAATAGTAAAAAATCTGACAGTGCAGGTATTTCGTCATTTCAGGCTCTATGTACCAGTTTAGCTGCACGAGTGGGTACCGGTAACCTTACTGGTGTGGCGATCGCTTTAACAGCTGGTGGGCCTGGCGCCATTTTTTGGATGTGGGTTGTTGCTCTGATTGGGATGGCGACCTCTTTTATCGAGAGCACACTTGCTCAGCTGTACAAGACAAAAGACGATAAGGGGAATTACCGCGGTGGCCCAGCCTATTATATGGAAAAAGGGCTTGGGGTACGCTGGTTGGGCATTCTGTTCTCCATATTTCTTATTATTGCTTTTGGTCTGGTATTTAATGCTGTTCAGGCAAACTCAATTGTTCAGGCTGCGGTTTTTGCCTTTGATTTTAGCCCATTATATGTCGGTATTGGACTGGTTATCTTGAGCGGGATCATTATTTTTGGTGGTTTGCGTTCGATTGCCAGAGTTGCGGAGTTGGTTGTCCCTTTTATGGCGACGGCTTATCTGATCTTGGCGTTTTGGGTCGTCGGTCATAACTTTGAACGCATGCCAGAAGTTTTTGCATTGATCTTCAAATGTGCGTTTGGCTTACAGGAAGCTGTTGCAGGAACCGTTGGTTATGGTGTTGCGCAGGCGATGACGCAGGGTGTTCAACGTGGGTTGTTTTCAAATGAAGCCGGAATGGGGTCAGCGCCTAATGCGGCAGCATCAGCTTCTCCGTATCCTCCTCATCCAGCATCCCAAGGGTATGTACAAATGCTGGGCGTTTTTATGGATACTATCGTTATCTGTAGTGCTACCGCTGTCATCATCCTTTCATCGGGTGTGCTGGATGGCAATATTTCAGGAATAAGTGGAATAGAGCTGACTCAGCGGGCATTATCTTCAGCAGTAGGCGATTGGGGGTCTGAATTTATCGCTTTAGCTATCTTCTTTTTCGCTTTCACATCAATCATTGCGAATTATGCTTATGCGGAAAGTAATATTGTCTTCCTTGAACGTAATCACACAGCGGGCTTGATAATCCTCCGTTTAGCGGCATTAGGTATGGTAATGTTTGGTGCGTTGGCTGAAGTGCCTTTGGTTTGGAAAATGGCTGATTTATCTATGGCATTGATGGCAATTACTAATCTGACCGCTATTTTGCTGCTTTCCGGTGTCGCATTTAAACTTGCAAGAGACTATAACCAGCAGAGACGTGCTGGGAAGTTACCGATGTTCGATATCAATCAGTATCCTGAAATTCAGCAAAAGGTTGAAGTTGGTATTTGGGAAGAAACTGCAAATCGTGCCCGTTTGGCTCAAATGGCTGACCATAAGTGAAAGACCAGAACAAAAGGTAGTTAATGGTATTTAATGATGTAGAAGCGATTACCTTTCGCGTTTAACTTTTCATTTGTGTGCCTTATTCCCATTTGCCTATGGGAATAAGGCATTTTCCTTAATGTGCCACATCAAGAACAAAATCCATTGTTTATAAAAAAAACATATAAAACATAAATTTTATTTTGTATTAATTTGATTTCTTTGTGTTATTATCTTGTTTTCAATTAAGTAGGTGGAACAGGGAAATTATGAAGAAGCTCATATTAGTTGGCTTATTTATGTTATTAGCCGGGTGTTCTAGCCAGCGTCATCTGGAAGATAGGGGAACTTATAAAGTTGATAGTTCTTTTCCTTCACAAAGTCAGAATGACAGAGTAATGTTTTTAGTGTTTCACTATACTGCCGTCAATGATGAAGATTCTTTACGTATATTAACTCAGGGTGGAGTTAGTGCTCATTATTTGATTCCGTCATTACCGGATTATGTGAAAGGGAAACCCGTCATTTTGCAGCTGGTTCCTGAAGATAAAAGGGCATGGCATGCGGGTGTGAGTGAATGGAATGGCCGAAAGGGTTTGAATGACACCTCTATTGGGATTGAAATTGTCAATAAAGGATTCACGGAAAGATTGCTTGAGAAGGAATGGTATCCATTCAATGAGCAACAGCTCGATCTATTAATGCGTTTGGCAAAGGATATTATCCAGCGTTATGACATTGAACCGAAAAATGTCATCGGTCACAGTGATATTGCTCCGCTGAGAAAGTATGATCCAGGTAAACTTTTCCCTTGGAAGAGGTTGGCCGAACAAGGTATTGGTGCATGGCCTGATGATACAACCGTTGAAAAATACATGGCCGGTAGAAAATGGAATGCAAAAGCTTCTGTTGAGTTAATACAGAAGACATTAGAAAAATATGGCTATACCATTCCACAAACGGGTGTACTTGATGAAGATACCCGTAAAACAATCAGTGCATTCCAGATGCATTTTAGGCCAGATGACATCAGTGGTAATCCTGATGCACAAACTGAGTCAATAGCTTTGGCGTTGGTTGAGAAGTATAAAAGATAGTTTTTGATATCAGAGTAAGATCATGTCACAGAAGTAACTTTATAAAAGTGGCTTTTGTGGCATGGTTTTTCTGATAATCAGTATTATAAATTTTCATGGTTTATTCTTCGAACTCATCTTCACTTTGTTTCAATCTATTATCACTGTTTACCCCAACAATTCTTAATCGAGAATTATCAGCTCCCGCTGTATTAAATCCAGATCTCTTTCGTTATTTTTAATAGTTAATTATTTCAACAAGGGTGAAAATAAGCAGTTATAAAAATAGGATATTGTTAAATGGTCAGATATTCAGTAGTAATAAGATGATAAGCTTTCTTTATCTAAGTAATAGTCGCTTATTTTATAACGACTATTACCAATAGGTAAAATTAAATAAAATTCATGATATATGGGATCAAGATTACCTTTTATCACTGTTTTTTCTTGCAGGGAGAGTAAACGCAAGAATGATTCCGACAAGGCTGATAAGTGGTGAATACATGATTATTCTGTCAGAAAGATAGTTTGGTAAGACACTGCATAGATAAATAAAAATAGATATTGGCCAGCCATATAACCCCGTACTATTAAACCTGAAAGCTGTTTTTATGATCAAATAATAAACAGTGGCAAAGGAGCACATTGCCCATAAGCCAATAGAAATCATGTACAACCATACTGATAATTCATATTGCATATAGGAGGCATAATTGTTTTCTGCCAGATAACCAGAGAAAAAAATCAGCGCTCCGAGAATAACCGCCGCTGTGATAAAGCTGATAATATAATCCATTCTACTCAGTTTTTGCCTGAAATAGTTTTTTATTGCATCAAACAGAGAATCATCCATAAAGAATAGTCAGGTAAATAAATATTAAATAGATAATAACTGATTTGATGATGGTATGAACAGAAAAATATAAATCCCAAATTGGATAGAAATATCCTAAAGATAATCATACGATTGAATATGTGATAATAAGGTGATGATTGTTAAATTATATGATATATCCGTTATCTTTCAAGTTGCCTCTTTGTTGGCTACACTCGTTCACCCCGGTCACATAGTTCGCTATGCTCCCGGGGATTCGCTCCCTTGCCGTCGCGATGCATCTTGAAATCCATAGGGCATAGTTTGTAAGCTTTATGATCTTAGTAGTGCTTAAGTTATTCTTATTTTTTGAGGATTCAGCAAATGATTATTCGCTTATCTAAAGTTCTGACTGTCTGTGCAATTGCCTTGTTTGCTACATTGGTCGCTTTTGGCAACATTACGGATTATGGTACTAATTTCGCATTTGTACAGCATGTATTCATGATGGATACTGTTTTCCCTGATACTGCCATTACTTATCGAGCAATCAATTCACCTGTATTACATCATATTGGTTATATTGGAATTATTTTTTTAGAAACGCTTACCGCAGTGCTGTGTTGGATCGGTGGTATTCTCTTACTGGCGAATTTAAAATCTAATGCTGCTGTTTTTAATAAGAAGAAAGCTATTGCGATAGCTGGCCTGACTTTGGGTTTTCTGACCTGGCAGGTGGCATTTATGTCAATTGGAGGTGAATGGTTTGGAATGTGGATGTCTAAACAATGGAATGGTGTATCCAGTGCTTTCCGGTTCTTTGTCACTATCATTCTGGTATTGATTTATTTGGTTCAACGTGACAGAGAATTAGGTGAAGAATAACTGCCTATTGAGATAGATTAAGTGTGAGGATGAGTGTGAAGACAGGGATTGAACAATACAAAGCTACGGTATATGGCGTACTGGCGATTGTGCTGTGGAGCACAATCGTTGGTTTGATAAGAAATGTTAGTGAAAGTTTTGGGCCTGTAGGCGGTGCCGCTCTTATTTATACTGTTGGTTCAATCTTTTTGATTCTGCTAATAGGCTTGCCAAAAATCAGCACCTTTCCTAAAGCCTATTTATGGTTTGGAAGTCTGCTGTTTGTCAGCTATGAAATTTGTTTATCACTCGCATTAGGTTTTGCTGATAATCGTGTCCAGGCAATTGAATTAGGTATGGTTAACTACCTGTGGCCAGGTTTGACTGTCTTATTGTCAGTCATTGTTAATAAGCAGAAAGTGAACTGGTGGTTATATCCCGGCTTATTGTTGTCTGTTCTAGGGATTGGTTGGGTGATGAGTGGTGACAATGGTTGGTCATTTAGTCAAATGATGGAGAATATACAGAGCAATCCATTAAGTTATGGATTGGCTTTTGCTGGGGCAATTATTTGGGCGATGTATTGTAACATTACAAAAATAATGTCAGCGGGTAAAAATGGCATGTCATTGTTTTTTATCCTAACGGCTTTAGCGCTATGGGTTCAATACTTTTTCACCTCTCCCCCTGAAATGGTGATAACTCTTCGTAGTGTCAGTATCTTATTGTTTGCTGGAATTGTTATTGGTGTGGCGAATGCTGCCTGGACAGTGGCAATCATAAGGGGGCATGTTGCATTATTGGCTACGTTATCTTATTTTACGCCAATTATATCTACTGCTTTTTCATCGTTGTTACTTAGCATTACACTCTCTTTTTCATTTTGGCAAGGTGTGCTGATGGTCACAATAGGGTCAATTGCCTGCTGGTTAGCGACCAGAAAGAGGTAATACTTGCTATACCTTCATCTTTCAAGTTGCTGCTTTGTTGGCTGCGTTCACTTACCTCAGTCACATCGTTATCTATGCTCCTGGGGATGTGTTCACTTGCCGCCGCGCTGCAAATTGAAATCTATTGGGTATAGTTGCAATATTATGTTGTTTGCAAGAAGAAGTATTAGAGGCGGTAATGAGGTAGGGAATTCTTGATGAAGCCCCTACCTCATATATTTCTGAAAATCTAATCTGCTTATTATTCAGTCAGAGAATGCATTCAGACTTCGGGATCTTATTGCTTTGCCCAATAAACAGAGTAAAAATGAAACAAGCATGGTAACAAATTAAAATAAACCACTTTATAGGAACTTATTTATAGCTATTGCTACTCCATCTTGTTCATTTGTTGCGGTAATAAATTGAGCGATATCTTTAACACTTTGTTCGGCATTCCCCATTGCAACACCAATACCGGCGAATTCGATCATAGCCAAGTCATTATTGTGATCACCGATACACATAATTTTATCTCTGGTGATACCCAGATGATCAGCGATGGCTTTGATAGCAGTGCCTTTGTTGACTTCTTTACTGAGAATTTCTAGAAAATAGGGACTGCTCTGCATCAACGTATAGTGTTCATAAGCGTCTACTGGAATGAAATTGATCGCATCACTGAGGATATTTGGATGATCTATCATCATTAATTTAGTGAAACGCATCTCGTTGTCCATTTCATTAATAGGACAATAAATTAGAGGCGTGTCGGTGAGGAACGCTTCTCTGACGGTATATGGACTGATATCACGGTTGGCAGTATATATTTTATTAAATTCTAAAGCATGAAGATGAACGCCAATTTCACGGGAGAGTGATTCAAAAAACAGATAGTCTTCAAAATCCAATAAATTTTCTAGCAAATGTTCACCATCATTTGCCTGATGGACAACACTACCATTGTTACTGATGCAGTAACTGCTAGTTTCGTTCAGCGCTAATTCCTGTAAGTATCGCTGGATGCCAGTAAAAGGCCGACCAGAAGCCAGAACAATATGAATTCCTTGTTTTCTGGCATAATGAATAGCTTGCTTGACTGGGGGAGTGATCTGATGACTTTCGTTCAGTAAAGTGCCATCAAGATCAATGGCGATCAATTTTATTGACATTTTTCTCTCCTGAAAGCCTGATTAGGTACTGTTGCTTTGTTGTGTAATTGCCCGCTTAAAAGGCGTTTCCTTTCCTGATGATAGTGTCATGAACAGCTATTGGCAAAATGAAGAGGTAGTTTTACCTCAAGCTCAATATCTGGGTTCTGCCGGAAATCATAAGGTGTTATGCCATATTCTTTGCGGAACATGTAAGTAAAATGAGACTGTGAACCAAAGCCAAAATCCAGGGCGATATCGAAAATAGACAAAGAGCTGTTTCTTAGAAGGTGAACAGCACCCGCCAGACGTCGTTGGCGGATATATTTGCCAAGAGAAATTCCAGTAATTTCCTTGAATATTTTCTGCATATGCCAAAGCGAATAGCCAGAGTAAGCTGCCAGTTCCTCCAGATGGATTACCCGGCCAAGGTGATTCTCAATCCATTTGCTGAGAGCGTATACAAGTGCTAAGTGATTATCCTGTGGCATTAACAATTTCGTTCTGGTTGAAAGTGAAAAGAAGTATACACAACTTTTTTTAAATATGACAAAGCGTTGGCATCGTGGTTGAGATTGTAACTAAATGTGACAATTGATTTTTTTGTTTTAGTGAATAGAATCCCTAATTCAGTACTTGTTTAATTCGTTTCGGCGCATTTACTGACAGAGGGTACGGTATCAGTGTGATTTCTCCACAACAGAAGCACCGGATGGATATTTTTCTTATTTTCATTACTGTAAAATATAATTTCTTGAATTTATTCTTTATGTATTGAGTGCTGACTAAGCTTAAGGAAATAGAATTGGACATAAAAAAAACCATTGCAATCTTAGTATTACTTGGAATATGTCTGTTCTTGTACCTGTTGGCTTTGGATCGTTACTGTGATCAGGGTGAAAAGTTTGATTCAGGTATCTGTTTTGTGACCCGATATCTTCCTTTCTGATTAGTTGTTGATACTCATCAGTCATTCTCCCTTGCTGTATCTGTGCTAACATATATGTTCAGTATCCACCTTTTAAGGCTAGTATTTTATCTGCTTTGAGCAAAGCAGATATACCCAATAGATTTCAAGATGTATCGCGACGGCAAGGGAGCGAATCCCCGGGAGCCTATACCCAATAGATTTCAAGTTGCAGCGCGGCGGCAAGTGAATGCATCCCTAGGAGCATAGATAACTATGTGACTGGGGTAAGTGAACGCAGCCAACAAAGCAGCAGCTTGAAAGATGAAGGGTATAGATAACTCTGTGACCGGGGTGAGTGAGTGCAGCCAACAAAGAGGCAACTTGAAAGATAACAGGTATAAATGGGAATCGGTTGTTTCCCCACTCATAACAAAATAAAAGTTGCAGCAAGAGGACAAGATGGCAGGACAATCGCAGCAATCAACACTTAAACGCGGTTTAAAAAACCGACATATTCAGCTTATTGCCTTAGGGGGAGCTGTCGGGACTGGGTTGTTTCTCGGTATTGCACAAACCATAAAAATGGCAGGTCCCTCCGTGCTTTTAGGATACTCGGTTGCAGGTTTTATCGCATTTTTGATTATGCGTCAGCTGGGAGAGATGGTTGTTGAAGAACCAGTAGCTGGATCGTTTAGTCATTTTGCATATAAATATTGGGGAGAGTTTCCCGGTTTCTTATCGGGATGGAATTACTGGGTAATGTTTACTCTGGTCGGAATGGCAGAATTAACGGCTGTGGGAATGTATATTCATTACTGGTGGCCTGATATTCCGACCTGGGTATCTGCGATGGTATTCTTTGTTTTAATCAATAGCGTAAATTTAATTAATGTTCGATTATATGGTGAAACAGAATTTTGGTTTGCAATTATTAAAGTTGCTGCAATTATCTGTATGATTATTTTTGGCGCTTATCTATTAGTCAGTGGTAATGGAGGTCCACAGGCCAGTATCACTAATCTTTGGCAATATGGTGGTTTTATGCCTAATGGGGCTTCTGGTCTTATTATGGCAATGGCTGTGCTTATGTTCTCTTTTGGTGGACTGGAATTGGTTGGTGTTACAGCTGCTGAAGCAGAGAACCCACGAATCAGCATTCCTAAAGCAACTAACCAAGTGGTATATAGGATACTGATTTTCTATATCGGTTCTCTGACTGTGCTACTGTCGCTTTATCCGTGGAACTATGTTGTTGAAGGTGAAAGTCCATTTGTGATGATTTTTCATAATCTGGATAGTTTCTGGGTGGCGAATATTCTGAATATTGTTGTTCTGACTGCTGCATTGTCTGTTTATAACAGCGGCGTATATTGTAACAGCCGTATGCTGTATGGTTTAGCAAAGCAAGGTAATGCCCCTAAGATTTTAACGAAAA
Source organism: Photorhabdus heterorhabditis (assembly GCF_001280945.1). NCBI lineage: Bacteria > Pseudomonadati > Pseudomonadota > Gammaproteobacteria > Enterobacterales > Morganellaceae > Photorhabdus > Photorhabdus heterorhabditis. The sequence continues at coordinate 37,211 of NZ_LJCS01000020.1, forward strand.
TTAATAGGAATGGAGTTCCGATCAGGGCTATCGTGATATCTGCGTTAGTAACCTCAATTGGTGTATTAATTAACTATGTGATGCCAGGTAAAGCCCTTGAATTGCTAATGGCATTGGTGGTAACAACGCTGGTTATTAACTGGGTCATGATTTGTATGGCTCATTTAAAATTTCGGGCACAGAAAGTTAAAGAGGGTGTAGAACCATCGTTTAAAGCATTCTGGTACCCATTCAGTAATTATTTGTGTTTAGTTTTCCTTGCCTTTATTCTTGTCATTATTTTGATGACAGAAAGTATCCGTATTTCAGTCATTCTGATGCCATTCTGGATTAGTGTTTTATGGATTGGATTCCTGATATCTCGTTCCCATCGGGATAGATTGAAAACAATGAACCAAGGATAATGTAATACCCGGATTGTCACTATCAAACACCAGACTGATATAATAGTCTGGTGTTTTGACGTTACCATTGCCAGCGTAACCAGGCGAAGAATACGTTGCCATTATTATATGTGCCCGGAATGTATGTTCCCTGAAATGATAGTCGATCATATTCGACAGAGAACAGGGGTAATGGGAGTGGAATAGGGACATAGTAATAATCGTGACGAGCTGTAACACTCAGAGTAAAACCAACACCCAGTCGGAACCCATCTAAATCACCCGGTATCCACATTTTCTGAAATCCATAGCCAATAATGGGCTCCAGGCGGTTATGAGAATCCATAAAAGCCATTGCGTAGAGGGAATGCCAATCATTGTCTCTGTCATAGCGGTATTTACCATAACCGAAACCCCAGGGGCGTTCATTATATTTATCGGTCTTCTCTTTATCGTAGGTATATCTGTTATGCCAGGTAATTACTGGAAGATAAAATTCATTGTTGGGCGCATCCCAGGTGAGGGCAACATTATTGTTGAATGTTGCCCACAAGCTATCTGGGTGATTGCTATAACCAGTTGATGTGTTGGCTGTAGTCATCGTTGATGATTTACTGGCGGTATCTGCTGTAGTTGCAAGCACTGTCCCGGATGAGCCTAAAAGGGTTACTGATAGGGTATAAGCTGTGGTCAAATCAAACTTCATTATTTATTGCTCCAATCCCCCCGACGACATAAATTGGGGATTCCTTCGAGTTATATAAAATATGACAAACATCTAAATTCAGGAATTCTACTCTTGCTATTCTTAATAAAAGTTAAACGAAAAATAAATATTAAGATGTTCTATGTATTAAATGGCTATATTTGATACTCATATTTTAGCCGATGGATATTGGAGATGTGTTGATTTTTTTTCACTCAAAAGGGGGAGGTTAGCGTAGATAGACATAGCATAGAGATAAAAATTCTCATAATAAGATCGGCAAAATAAATTAAAATTATTTATGTTATCTGCGGTTTTGTTGAGTGGATAAACTGTAATCTAATTAGGATAACCTTGGATTTTCAAATTTTTGCAGTTATGTTAAACAATAATTGTTGTTAAGAATTTTAAATATGTGCGTTAGCTCCATAGCTGATAAAAAATGGCTTGCCATCATATTAAGAATATGTGATAAATCGTTCGGGTAAACGAGGTACGGTTCTGTTATATAGTTCTGTTATATGGTTCTGTTAATAACAGTAACTCGCTCTGGTTTTTATGTTGCGCCAAAATGGCGAATTAGAATTAAGTGATCCAAAGGAAATTCTTAAAATGGCAAAAATCACTGGTACTGTAAAGTGGTTCAACGAATCTAAAGGTTTTGGTTTTATTACTCCAGCTGATGGTAGCAAAGATGTGTTTGTACATTTTAGCGCTATTCAGAGCGATGGTTTTAAGACCCTGGCGGAAGGTCAAAAGGTTGAGTTTGAAATTCAAGATGGCCAGAAAGGTCCTTCTGCGGCAAATGTCACCACAGCATAACTTCTTTTCGTCGATCGTTTTTGATTGACAGAGTAAATTTTGTTGTTTGATTTATTGTTTATTGGCAACAATGACATACTGATATCACCCTGTTAGTTATCTGATAGGGTGTTTTTGTTTTGACTCGTGGCGCTTTTAACTGAGCTGAGATGAACCCGTAACACCTGATCTGGATAATGCCAGTGTAGGGAAGTCATGGTGCCTTCTTCCTGATACCTGCTTTATCTTTTGCTGGTTGGAAGGAGTAATTATATTGAGAATCAATACGCTGACAATTGCTGGCACTGATCCTAGTTGTGGTGCTGGTATTCAGGCTGATCTGAAAACTTTCTCCGCACTTGGGGCCTATGGCACAACAGTAATGACAGCTCTTGTTGCACAAAATACTTGTGGCGTGCAGTCTGTCTACAACATAGATCCCGCTTTCGTTGCTGCACAACTGGAATCTGTGCTGTCAGATATCAGAATCGATAGCGCCAAAATAGGCATGTTATCTAATGCGGCTAATGTTGCAGTGGTTGCAGATGCAATAAGTCGTTACTCAATCCCTTATATTGTACTGGATACGGTAATGGTTGCGAAAAGTGGAGATCCGCTTCTGGCACCGGAGGCGGTTTCTTCTGTTGTTGAGCAATTATTACCGAAGGTTTCGTTGATTACGCCAAACTTGCCAGAGGCTGCAACTATGCTGAAATGTTCAGTTGCAAAAACTGAAACAGAGATGCAAAAGCAAGGGCGTGCATTGTTATCGTTGGGATGTGAAGCGGTTCTACTTAAAGGCGGTCACCTTATAGACTGTGAAAGTCCTGACTGGTTATTTACGGGTAATGGAGAATGGCGTTTCACTGCTCCTAGAATCAACACACGTCACACTCATGGTACAGGGTGTACTCTCTCCGCTGCATTAGCTGCTTTGCGCCCACGTTATTCAGACTGGCAGACGACGCTTCCTGTAGCGAAATCTTATCTCCAGGCTGCGTTAGAGCGTGCAGATTCCCTTGAAGTAGGAAAGGGAATTGGGCCGGTACATCATTTTCATCAGTGGTGGTGAGAGTAGCTGCTGAATGATGGTTTGGTAAGAAGGTGATAACGAGTAAGACGTCTGGCTTAGAATTTATAGCACCTTGATCATCTTGTTCATTATCACCATCATCGACGACAAGCTGTATTAAGCTATTGTGACTTGATTATCCAGATAAACATCTTGGACGGCATTAATCAGTTCAATGCCATCTTTCATAGATTTTTTGAAAGCCTTACGACCGAGGATTAATCCCATACCGCCCGCGCGTTTGTTGATTACTGCGGTACGAACTGAATCACTTAGATCATTATCACCAGATGCTCCACCTGAATTAATAAGGCCAGCACGACCCATGTAGCAGTTAGCTATCTGATAGCGGACCAGATCGATTGGATGATCGGTAGTCAAATTGGCATAAACACGTTTATCTGTATGACCAAAACCAATAGCAGTATATCCCCCGTTATTTTCAGCCATCTTCTGTTTAACGATATCAGCGCCGATAGTCGCTGCCAGGTGGTTAGCTTGGCCGGTTAAATCTGCACTAGCGTGATAATCTACCCCTTCTTTTTTGAAAGCAGAATTACGCAGGTAGGCCCACAGGACGGTTACCATTCCTAGTTCATGTGCCCGTTCAAAAGCTGCTGAAATTTCCTCAATTTGACGTCGTGATTCGACAGAGCCAAAGTAAATCGTTGCACCAACAGCTACGGCACCCATCTCAAACGCCTGTTCAACACTGGCATATAAAGTCTGATCATATTGAGCAGGATAACTCAATGTTTCATTGTGGTTCAGTTTAACCAAAAACGGGATCTTATGGGCATAACGGCGGGAAACTGAGGATAACACTCCATAAGTAGAGGCCACACAGTTACAACCTGCTTCAATAGCCAATTCAACAATATTCTTCGGATCAAAATAGAGTGGATTAGCGGCAAAAGAAGCGGCAGCAGAATGTTCTACGCCTTGATCCACGGGTAAAATAGATAAATAGCCAGTGCCTGCGAGACGACCATGATTCAACAGTGTTTGCATGGAACGCAAAACCGTATTTGGCCGGTTATTGTCGATCATTACTCGGTCAACAAAATCGGAGCCTGGCAGATAAAGATTTTCACTCGGAATGGTACTACAACGATGTTGCAATAAACTGTCTGCATCTTTGCCTAACAACTTAGCGATATCAGTCATGATTTACTCCAGCTCTTGAAAGATGTTATTGATTGTCATTTATCCTTTTGAAAATAACAAGTTGTATTCAAGGAGAAGGGGGAGTGGATCGCTTCAGGTGGGGGGTTGTGGTGAAATATATTACCTAAAAAGGTAAGAGAGATATTACTATGTTTTCAATCGATATTTAGCGGTTGAAACCTAAAGTATTCACGCATTGGATTATTTGCTTTTGAAAATTTATATGATATTAATTTATCTATTAATGGGTTTTTAAATTTATCATGATTAATTCAACTATGTGATTACTTTTGCATTAGGTGAAAATTACTATGTTTGTGATTCTTATCGCAAGAAATAATTTATAGATATAAAAACATAGTAAATTTGGAAAAATAATGCGATAAAAGATAGGAGGTTTTTTCCTTTAAGTTAATTCTTTTTTATTGATTTTTTTTCGAGATGATAACAATGTATATACCCTATGGATTTCAAGATGGATTGCGGCGGCAAGGGAACGAATCCCCGGGAGCATAGATAACTATGTGACCGGGGTGAGAGAGTGCAGCCAACAAAGAAGCAACTTGAAAGATGACGGGTATATTCTATGAGATTGAGATGTTTAGTGTGGTTAATACAATGGCAATCATTAGGTATGACTACACTTAAGATATTTTCTGCCTGATAAATTGCATAAAGGTGCAATAATTTGGTTTTTCTCATGTATTATTAATTGATTGAAATTTAATATGATATTTCATGAATTATAAAAGGAAGGAATTATTTTGCACAGATTAATTATTTATTAGCTTAATCTTATTAAATAAACACCTCAGTTTTCTTGAGGATAATGTGATTTGGTGATTTTTAATATCAATATTCGATATCCAAAAGGAGTCTAACATGAAAAAATTTTCGGACTATAGGTATTTTCCATCTATAAGAACCAGACAGTCTGAGTTAGAGGGTGTTAGTAATATCGGTGAGTCAACAAAAAGTAAGTTTTTACCGGTTGTGTCTCTGACAAAGCTTAAAGGTAGACAGGATGCTGATTCAGCTATTGATAAATGGTTTGATTCTTTTAATAATGAATCAATTATAGAAATATCAAATGATCCAGTTTTGAAATGTATCGATTCAGATTCATTGTATTTATCTGATAAACATTGTAGTAATTGGATTGATTTTTTAAAAAATCAGAAAGGAAAATATAATAAAATTATTCCCGCAGCGATTTTCCATAAGGATTTGGGGCAACGGGATTATGTCAAGCAGCTTGAGAAGTTAGAATCTTATTTTGGTAGGTTTGTAGTTAAAATTAATCCGTTAAAGTCGCATGAGTTACTGGCTGCGACAATGGCAGCATCAGTAGTTGATGATATAAGTAATGTATTATTTATATTGGATGTTGGGCAAATAGATAGCTCTCGTCAAGATCTATGTTTAGATGCAACTATTAGAGGAATTAATATGCTTAGGAATATTGATCCTAGAATAGAAATCGTTAGTTCTGGTACCAGTTTTCCACGTACATTTGCTGAATATGGTAAAGAAAGTGGAGCTATTAGCATGTTGGAGTGGCAAAACTATCTTGCAGTAGGCGGTGAAAAAATTGCTTTATATGGTGATGCAGCAAGTATTCATGGAGAATTTTATCCAGGAAGTTATGCGAAGTTCGTTGCGCGAATAGATTATCCTACACCAGGAGTTTGGCGTTTTGAGCGTCGATCTGGTAGTGATCAGAGAGATGAACTATATCAATTAGCAGCAAAAGATATTGTTACAGATGAGGGATGGGATGATTCATTGGAGGTTTGGGGTACAGAAATTATTAAATCTGTTAGTGAAGGTAATGTGAATCGCTTTAAGTCGCCATCTAAATGGATTTCGGTACGAGTAAATTTACATATAGAAAGAATGATTAGGTTTATAGAAGATGGTGTATTGTCTCATATCAATGATGATGATACTGATGAATATAATTCTGTTGAATAGTAATATATTGCTATGATTTTTTGCAATTGCCTCTTTAAGAGGCAATTTTCTTTCTTGGAATAATATAGATAGGAGTATGAGATTTAATACCTATAAGTGATAAATTTTTCGATATATCTATAGCATGGGAATTTATGGGTTTTTGATAAACTGAAATATCAATATGTTTAAGTTTTTCATCTTTGTTAACTTTATTAAGATTCCTTTTGATTTTATTATTGCTCAATAATGAAATATTTTCAGCAGAAGTTGAACTAGAATTCTTATTGTTTATGAAATTTTCAAAAGAAATTTTATATTTTATCTTTAAATAATTTATTGTGAAATTTCTTTTCTTCTCAATTGAGATGTTTTTTGTTAAATTATATATATTCTCTCTCATCTCAGAGGGATGACATGTATAACCATTTTTTCTGACAAATTTGACGATTTCTTTTTTTTCGACAAAGGAAAAAATAAACCTATCTTCAGAAATTTTGCATGTACGTCCGCGTCTCTTTTTTATAAAAGTGTTAGTTACTACACTATTGTTTTTCTTGATTTCTAATATTTCAATATCCATGGGTAGAATTGATAAGGCTTTTTCAGTAAACTTTGGTGCACAAACTAATGTCACTTTATCAAAGTAGAGTCTGTATGTGGATATTTGTCCTTCAAGTCTGGCTAGACTGTCAGAGTCGCTTTTAATTTCATATGCATGGAGTTTACCATTTGCAACCGCGAGATCAACGCGTCTACTGAAGTTTGCAATAGGGAGTTCATTGATTAATACTGCATTATCATTTATTTCGTCTCGTTCTATTAACCAATCAATAAGAGCCGCCTTTATACTATCTTCTTTTTTTATAGATAAACTTGCCATTTTATAGTCCAATGATATTGTAATAATCTCTATTGATTATATGCGATTTATAATGAAATGCAATATATATTGATTTTATTTTAATGAATTCTGTAGGATTGGTTGTTATTTTTTTAATATTGATATAAATATATCTGATATTTTTTATTATATAAATCAAGTTTCTATTTTATTAATTTATCTATTATTTAGTGTCATTATATATGATAAATAATCGTCTGGGATATCAATGCTTTTAATGCTATATGATTCTGTAGGAGACAGTTTATATAGTTATTTGTTCTTTTTTAAAAATAGCCATAATGGCAAATAGTTATTGTTCTAAATTTTTAACTGTAATCTGTATTTTTCAATAAATTAATTGATTGATAAATGCATAAATGTAGTTTGATTTTGTCACAGATAGAAAATTTCTCGCCATTTTTTTATTGCAAATGTTGATATTAGATTTTATTTTTTTGCCAAAAATAATTTCCTTGTCACATTGCTTCCTTGTTGGCTATTTTGCAAATAGCATTCCATAAAATCATGTCCTGCGGTACTACTCATTGGTGTTTTATTAATTGATTATAACCATTTTTCCCTGTTCAAATTATGGATATATAAGACAGTAAAAATTCTGTGTCAAACTAATCGGGATAGGGTAATGATAGTCAGCTAGCTAATTCATGGACTCTCGTTGTCTGTAAATCAGAACCATGACGAGGGAGTTGATACCCAGAATAGTCAGGTAAATGTTGAACTAATAGTTTTAACAATAAGTAAATTGTAATTATCCTATTTCATAATTTTCACCCGATCAATTTTATCAAATCGCATAATATTTAGCCTAAATATGATGGATTTTCTGAATTATTGAATAGTGAAAAATTTTAATTACATTTCTTTAGATGGTGTTATATTTCAGTAACTATAAATATTTTCTTATTAATGTATAAGGTATAAGAAACATATTAATACAAAGATTTATTAATTTAATAGTTAAACTAATCTATTTAATTAATCATGTAAATGAACTCTGCAACTTGTTGATTTTATTATTCCAGGGGGAAAAGAAAAGGCCAGCTCAAGGGAGATTGAGCCGGCCAAGGAGGTGGTTCCTAGTCTTACTGTAATACTTTTTTAGTTTTTTATTTTTCGTCAACAATACTACGGTAAATAAAATAGTATTGATGTGATCTGTTTCTAAAAAAAGAAATATACCATCATAAGGAGGGTATATTGATGATTATTTGTCTGAATCTCGGCTCATGTGAAGAGATTGAGAATTAATACCATTTAGATTACGGATTAATAAGGCGTAATTAATATCAATTTGTTTAGGAATTGGTAAATAGACAATATACCCATCACCAGGGGCAACTTCCATTGACTGACCTTTTTTACCCTGCATTGCTTCCAGTGTGAACTGGATATTGCCTGATGGCGTCATTAATTCGAGGCGATCTCCGACCATGAATTTATTTTTGACTGCAACTTCAGCTAATCCGTTGACTCGCTCACCGGTAAATTCACCGACAAATTGCTGTGTATCGGATATCGAATAGCCGTATTCATAAGTTTGATAGGCATCATGGGTATGACGGCGTAAGAATCCTTCGGTATATCCACGGTGAGCAAGCCCTTCCAGGGTGGTTAGCAAGGTTGGATCAAAAGGTTTTCCTGCAACAGCATCATCAATAGCTCTGCGGTAAACTTGTGCTGTGCGGGCGCAGTAATAGAAAGATTTTGTGCGTCCTTCGATTTTTAGCGAGTGAACGCCCATTTTAGTTAATCGTTCAACGTGTTCAATTGCGCGTAAATCCTTAGAATTCATGATGTAAGTACCATGTTCATCCTCAAAAGCAGACATATATTCGCCTGGACGCTTCATCTCTTCGAACGTAAATACTTTATCTGTTGGTGCACCTTTTCCCAATGTTGGCTCGATATTTTTTGCCGGTATAGGCTCATGTATATGCACAATATTACCGATATCGTCTTCTTTGCCTTCTTGAATGTTGTATTCCCAGCGGCAGGCATTAGTACATGTTCCCTGATTTGGATCACGCTTATTAATATAACCGGATAGCAGGCAGCGACCGGAATAGGCCATGCACAGTGCACCATGTACGAACACTTCCAGCTCCATATCAGGAACATGTTGGCGAATCTCGTTAATTTCATCCAGAGAAAGTTCACGGGAAAGAATGACTCTGGTTAGTCCCATTTGTTGCCAGAATTTTACTGTTGCCCAATTGACCGCATTAGCTTGAACGGAAAGGTGGATTTCTATTTCTGGGAAAGCTTCACGAACCATCATAATGAGTCCGGGATCGGACATAATCAAAGCATCAGGTCCCATTTCTACGACGGGTTTCAGATCACGGATAAAGGTTTTCAGTTTGGCATTGTGCGGAGCAATATTGACTACAACGTAAAAGCGTTTGCCAAGCTCATGCGCTTCCTTAATGCCCTGTGCCAGATTTTCGTGATTAAATTCATTATTACGAACACGCAGGCTATAACGTGGTTGGCCGGCATATACGGCATCTGCGCCATAGGCAAAGGCATAACGCATATTTTTCAATGAGCCGGCAGGGGAAAGTAATTCTGGAATAAACATGTTTAAAAAATTCTCGGTCTGAATTCAGGTCAGTTTTCACTACAAAAAGTGAGGATAAGACCACGGATTCTAACGCTTAATCTGTTGGGGATACAAATTTATTAGGTAAATAGATTGAGATGGATTTTTATACTGAAGTTTTAAAATAAAAAATATTGTGTACTATGTCACCAATCGAAACTATATCAATGAGTACAAATAAATGTCAGATTTCATTGGAGGTCAGATTAACGCTGGATTTTCTATCGAAGGTTTTTATGAAGATCAGCAACCCAATCCTCGCTTTGTCGTCGATCATTTTATGCTGACATTCCTGGCAATTAAAGCAATTAAAAGATGAAGATGCACCTTATCAGTTGAATAGTAATTTCAACTGATAAGGTGCAGTTTATTATAAAAAAATATTACTCTGACTTTGTTAGATCACGAACATTCACACTGGAGCCGTTTTTAACCGCCGACTGAATGCCTTTTTTGGCAGCAGTTTCATCATCGTACAACTCGCTGAATCCGATAACTTGATAGTTTCTCGCTTTCAGCACGAAATAAGACTTACCAGCTTTGTTTTCCCTGATTTCGAAGTTCTTTTCTTCAGGGGAATTCGCCTGAATAGAACGAATCCCTTTATTCGCTGCTGCCTTTGTAGTGTACATTTCACTGGTGAGGATAACTTCACCGTTCGATGTTTTTAAGTTGAAATAATACTGCTTGTTTTTTGTCCTTTTGAGATCATAGTGACCTATAGCCATAGATAATTCCTCCAATTAAAGATGAGTATTTTTAATATAGCTGAATTTCTGACCGGTGAGAGGTTGAGAGAAACTTAATTCAATTAAAATGTGACAGTTATAACAAACGGCATATATCGGCCTCCCAGCGGTAACCAAGCCCATAAATGGAACGGATGAATGTTTTACTGCTGTCTAATTGTTCCAATTTACGGCGTAAGTTTTTAATATGGCTATCAATAGTGCGGTCCGTAACGATGCGGTGATCGTCATACAAATTATTCAGTAATTGATCGCGGGAAAACACCCGTCTAGGATGGATTGCCATTGTTTTTAGTAACCGGAATTCAACGGGAGTTAGATCCAGTATTTTGTCGCGGTAACTTGCCTGAAAGCAGGCTTCATCAATTTGTAGGTCACTTTGTTTGACAATATCCTGTGGTCGGTAACAGCGGCGGAGAATAGTTTTCACTCGTGCAACAATTTCACGTGGGCTATAAGGTTTACAGATATAATCATCTGCCCCGATTTCCAGCCCCAGTAATCGGTCAATTTCTTCGGTTTTAGCGGTGACCATAATAATAGGTACATCAGAAAAACGGCGGATTTCACGACAGACAGATAAACCATCACAACCTGGAAGCATCAGATCCAGCAAAATAATATCTGGATTGTGTTGCTGTACGTGAGGAACGACTTCATTACCACGCAGTAGCCACTGAGTCTTGTAATCAGCCGCGTTTAGATAATCAACCAGTAATTGACCGAGTTTTGGCTCATCTTCAACAATTAAAACAGTATAATGTTCAAATTCTGCATTCATGGCATTTCGCAGTCAGGGGATTTAATTAGCGGTAATTCTACGCTAATTCTCAAGCCACCTAAAGGTGAGGGTTCAGCACGTATCGTACCATTATGCGCTTCAACGATGTTATAGCCAATAGCCAACCCAAGCCCTGACCCACCACTGGCACGGTTTCGAGAAGATTCACTGCGGTAGAATCGTTCAAAGACTCGCTGACATTGTTCTGGTAACAGCCCTGGCTCGCTGTCCTGCCAGCTCAGTATAAAGTGGTTATCATCAGAGTTACCTTCAATAATCAGTTTTCCATTGTTAGCGGTATAGCGAAGGCTGTTTTCCAGTAAATTATGAAATAGTTGAGTTAATCTGCCTGGGTCAGCAAACATCATGACAATTTCAGGCAGCTTAACATCCATCTGAATTTGCTTATCAATGAAACGGCCTCGGTAAGATGCTATAGCAGCTTGAAGTAACCCACTGATATTGATAAATTCTTTCCGATATGCCAGTGCTCCGCGATCTGATAGAGATAGTTGATGCAAATCGTTAACTAGTTTGGTCAATGTGGTGATCTCTGCTAATAACGAATTGAGTGTTTCAGGTGTTGCTTTACGAACACCGTCCTGTAAAGCTTCTAATTCACCTCGCAATATAGAAAGAGGTGTGCGAAGTTCATGGGAAATATCTGCCATATAATCACGGCGCATTTGTTCATTTTTTTCCAGCGTACTGGCAAGTTGGTTAAAATTGTGGGCAAGCTGACCGATTTCATCTCTACTTGATGGTGTAACTCGGACACTAAAATCGCCTGCTGCTAGTTTATACGTCCCTTCAACCAAGCGTTTAACGGGTTTTAGCATGCCGCGGGACAACAAGAATGTCGCTATGATTGCCAGTAAGGTAGATAAGCCCGCAATTATCCAACTTGTCAGTTGTTGCTGGTGATCAAAACTGATATCAGCCTGGCGGGTGATTTTGTCAGATGTACTGACAATGACCCAACCGACTATCTGATTATTATAGTTAATTGGTTCGCGATAGGTATCGGATGGAATTTCACCTTCGTGACCGACCAGTAGTTTCATATCACTATCCACGACCCAAAACTGAGTTCGCCAGCCGCGAGGCGGTGGACCCTGGCGGCTTTCACTGGTTTGTTCAATAGAACGGATGATTTGAAAAATGATCCGATTATTCTTCTTTAAGAATTTCCAGCTACCATATTGTTGATATTGTTCAGCTAGTGCTTCAGCTAGCATAGAAGTGCGTAACTGGATGTTTTGTTTTATATAACCAATAAAACCATGCTGAAAACTGCTTCTGATACCCCAGTGCATGGTAATAAGTACCAGCATACAAGTGGCAAAGATAGCCATAAATAGTTTGCCACTGATACCGAGTTTCATGATTGCCCCGCAATTTGTTTGGTGGTGCGTCGTTGTTGCCATTTCTCTCTTAATCGATCAAAACAGAGATAGACCACCGGTGTGGTATATAATGTTAAAAGTTGGCTCATGACCAGACCACCAACAATGGTAATTCCTAATGGTTGGCGCAACTCCGCGCCATCACCATTACTCAAAACCAATGGCAGGGTACCAAACAAGGCGGCAAGTGTAGTCATCAGAATTGGGCGGAAACGTAACAGGCTAGCCTGGAATATCGCATCACGGGCACAGATATTGCCTTTACGTTGGGCTTCAATGGCAAAATCCACCATAATAATGGCATTTTTTTTCACGATACCAATCAACAACATGATGCCTATTAAGGCTATCAGGCTGAATGGAGTGTTAAATAGTTCCAATGCCAACAAAGCACCAATACCGGCAGAAGGCAAAGTAGAGAGAATGGTCAGTGGGTGGATATAACTTTCATACAATATTCCTAACACCAGATAAACGGTGATAATTGCAGCCAGAATCAGGAATAACTGTGATTTCACTGCTTCTTGAAAAATTTGAGCCGTGCCTGCAAAAGTGCTGCGAACAGTTGGAGGCACACCAAGTTCAGTGATGGTCCTTTCAATAGCATTGATAGCATCGGAGAGGGTATAACCTTTTGGTACGTTAAAGGAAATGGTAGAGGCAGCAGAAAGCCCCTGATGATTCACACTTAGCGGCGCATTAGCGGGCTGCCAGTGAGCAAAATAGGAAAGTGGAATTGCCTCTCCTTTATTGTTAATCATAAACATTTTTTCCAATGCGCTGACATCTTGTGTATATTCCGGTGCAACTTCCATTACAACTTTATACTGATTAAGTGGCTGATAAATAGTAGATATTTGTCGCTGGCCAAACGCGTTATTCAGTAAACTATTTGCTTCACTGACATTAATTCCCAGCCGTGACATGGTATCGCGGTCATAAGTTATTGCCATTTCAGCTCCCTTATCTTCTTTATCTGAATTCACATCGGCCAGTTGAGGCAATTGCCCTAATGCCTTACGGATAACGGGTTCCCATTTGCGTAGATCATTGAGGTCATCTGCCAGTAATGTAAACTGGTAGCTTGCATTACTTTGGCGACCACCCGCTCTGATGTCTTGTACTGGAATTAAAAACAGGTTTGCCCCCGGCTCATTAGCAAGTTTGGTTCTCAGGCGTGAAATAACTTGTTCAGCGTTGTCTGAGCGCTCTTTTAGCGGCTTCAAAGAGATAAACATAAAACCGCTGTTTACCTGCCAGCCGCCGGTAAAACCGGTAACGCTATCTACCGCAGGATCGGCATTAATTATCTGCATAAAATTTTTCATTTTTTCACGCATAGACTGGAAAGAGATACTTTGATCTGCCCGGACGAATCCTAACAACCGGCCAGTATCTTGTTCTGGGAAAAAAGTTTTTGGAATATTGATATAGAGCCAGACGTTTAGGGCAATAGTGCCAGCCAGAATTAACAGCACCCAGCGGCTATGATTAAGAACCCATATTAGGGAGCGGCCATAACCTTGCTGAATTTTCAGCAGAACTTTGCCAAACCCGCGAATTTTTTCCTGTGCTTTGGTGCGTTGGGGTTTCAGCAAATGAGCACACATCATTGGGGTCAATGTTAAAGAGACCAACAACGAGATACCGATTGCTGTCGTTAGCGTAATAGCAAATTCACGGAATAGCCGACCAACCAACCCATCCATTAGCAGAAGAGGGATAAAGACTGCGACCAGCGAAATACTCATGGAAAGGACGGTAAAGCCCACTTCTTGAACACCTCGCAGCGCCGCTTGCATAGGTTTAATGCCAGCTTCAAGGTGGCGGGAAATATTTTCCAATACCACAATAGCATCATCTACGACGAATCCTGTTGCAATCGTCAGTGCCATCAGGGAAAGGTTGTTAAGACTAAAACCGCACAAATACATGGCGGTAAAAGTTCCAATGAGTGAAACAGGTACGGCAATCGCTGGGATCAATGTTGCCCGGCCAGAACGTAGGAACAGGAATACCACCAGAATCACCAGTCCGATAGCAATTACCAACGCACGCTCCACCTCTGCTAATGAAGCACGAATAGTTGGTGTGCGATCCTGAGCAACTTTAAGTTGAATAGAGGCGGGGATGGATTCACGTAATGCAGGTAATTGTTCACGGATACGGTTTACCGTGGCGATAATATTTGCGCCAGCTTCACGGCGAATGATAAGCAAAATAGCCGGTTCACCGCCAGACATACCGGCTGCTCTGACATTCTGAACCGAGTCTTTTATATTCGCTACATCTTGTAGCCGCACTGGTGAGCCGTTTTTGTAGTGAACGATTATCGGTCGATAACTTTCAGCGGTTTTCAGCTCATCGTTGGTTTGGATCTGCCAGCGTTGCTGATCTGAATCCACATATCCTTGTGGGAGGCGAACATTTGCGTTGCTGATAGCTTTACGTATGGTATCTAGAGAAACCCCTTGATTAAACAGAGCGTTAGGATTCAATTCAATTCTCACTGCGGGTAGAGAACTTCCTCCAACAGAAACTTCACTGACTCCTTCGACTTGTGCAATTTTCTGGGCGAGTTGAGTAGACGCTAAATCGTAAAGTTGCCCCTGATTATAGGTATCAGAAGTCAGTGTTAGGATCATAATGGGGGCATCGGACGGATTGGCTTTGTGGTAACGTGGTCTACTGTGCATACCGGAAGGTAACATATTTTGAGCGGCATTCAAGGCTGCTTGTACATCCCGGGCGGCGCTATTAATATCGCGGCTCAAATCAAATTCAAGCGTAATATTTGTACTGCCAAGTGAACTACTGGACGTCATCTCATTGACACCGGCAATTCGTCCCAATGCCCGTTCCAGCGGAGTAGCAATAGATGATGCCATTGTTTCCGGTGATGCTCCTGGCAATGAGGCATAAACGGTGATTACCGGGAAATCCACTTGCGGCAAAGGGGAAACCGGCAACAGGGTAAATCCTAATAACCCGCATAGGGTTATAGCTAAACTGAGCAGCGTTGTGGCAACAGGGCGCTGGATAAATAAAGCAAAAAACTTCACCGTAGCTCCTGATTATTAATAGATGAATTATCCTGCTCGCTAGGTTTGCGATTACGACGATAGTGCGCCAGTCTGTCAAACAGTAAATAGACGACCGGAGTTGTAAACAGCGTCAGGATCTGGCTCATAATCAGTCCGCCAACCATACAAATTCCCAATGGTCGGCGTAATTCGGCGCCTACACCGGCGCTGAGCATCAATGGTAAAGCACCAAACAATGCGGCCATGGTGGTCATCAGAATTGGACGGAAACGCAACAAACAAGCCTGATAAATCGCTTCATAAGGGGATAACCCCTGTTCGCGTTCTGCCGCCAGAGCAAAATCGATCATCATGATAGCGTTTTTCTTCACAATACCTATCAGCAGGATAATGCCGATGATTGCAATAACATCCAGTTCTTGACCTGTCATCATCAGTGCTAGCAGTGCACCCACTCCCGCTGTTGGCAGCGTGGAGAGAATTGTTACCGGATGAATAAAACTTTCGTACAGTATTCCCAGCACAATATACATGGCGATAACAGCGGCAGCGATCAGCCATAATGTATTGCCGAGTGCGCTTTCAAATGCCAGCGTTGTTCCCTGGAATTTAATGGTTATATCTTTGGGCATTTCAATTAATTGCGCTGCATTGCGAACAGCATTGACTGACTGCTCAAGAGAAGCATTTCCCGATACGTTGAAAGAAAATGTTGCTGCGGGGAATTGTGCCAGGTGGTTAATTGCTAACGGGCCAAATCTTTGTTCAACAGTAGCGATAGCGCTGAGTGGTACGGTATTACCATCAATTCCGTTGAGACGGATGTTATCAAATGCGGCCAGTCCCGGGGTCGATTTCACATCATGTTCTAGTACGACTCGATACTGATTGGCCTGAGTATAAATTGTTGAAATCAGTCGCTGACCAAATGCATTGTAGAGGGTGTTATCGATAGCCGCCATTGAGATACCTAACCGACTAGCAATGTCTCTGTCTACTTTAACATAGGCGATCAGCCCTTGTGCTTGCCAGTCACTGTTGATATCAACCAGTTCTGATCTCTGTTTCAGTTCAGTCAATAACTTCGGTACCCATATACTCAATTCATCTAGGGAAGTTGCTTGCAATGTGAATTGATATTGGTTACGTGTAACCTGAGTATCAATCGTCAGATCTTGCATGGGTTGCAGATAGAGTTTTACGTCTGGTATGGACGCAATTTTTTCCTGTAAACGCGGAATAATTTCAGCGATTCTGTCGTTACGTTGGTTGAGTGGTTTCAGCGTAATTTGTAGCCGCCCATTATTTAGCGTTGGGTTACTACCGTCAACGCCAACAAATGTAGTGACATTTTCTATTGCGGGATCTTGCAACAATAAGGACGAAACCTGTCTCTGTTTATCTGCCATTGCCGCAAAAGATACTGATGGCGGTGCTTCTAATGTTCCCTGAATCAGCCCGTTATCTTGCAATGGGAAAAAACCTTTTGGAATAATGACATAGAGCATGGCGGTTAGTGCCAGTGTGCTTAGGGCGATACCAAGTGTGATCCACGGGTGGTTTAGTGCTTTTTTCAGCCATACTGTATAACCAGTAATTATCCGTTCGAAAAAGTGTTCACTGGCCTGTTCAAAGCGATTGTGCTTTACCTGTGATTCCGATTTGAGCATTCTGGCGCACATCATGGGTGTTAATGTTAGTGAGACAATGGCAGAAATCAGAATTGCAATGGCTAGAGTAATGGCAAACTCACGGAAAAGGCGGCCAACGATGTCGCCCATGAAAAATAACGGGATCAACACGGCGATTAGAGAGAAAGTTAGAGAGATAATGGTGAAACCGATTTCACCGGCACCTTTCAATGCTGCGGCCATCGGTTTCTCGCCTTGTTCTATATAGCGGGAGATATTCTCGATCACCACAATGGCGTCATCCACCACAAACCCGGTGGCAATGGTGAGGGCCATGAGTGTCAGGTTATTAATGGAGAAGCCGCAGAAATACATTACTGCGAATGTGCCGACCAGTGAAAGGGGAACTGCGATACTTGGAATAAGTGTTGCGATGCCGTTACGTAAAAACAGATAAATCACCATAACAACTAGCACAATTGACAGTAGCAGCTCAAACTGAACATCTTTTACTGAAGCACGAATAGTTGTCGTGCGGTCAGTCAGAATTTTTATATCGACAGATTTTGGCAAACTGCTAATGAGTTCCGGTAACATCTGACGAATGTTATCTGTAGTTTCAATTACGTTGACACCCGGCTGGCGCTGAACATTAATCACAATTGCCGGTTTACCATTTGCCCATGCGCCTAGCTTGATATTTTCGGCCCCTTGCTCAATAGTTGCTACATCTCGTAATCGTACGGGTGCACCATTTTTATAGGCAACGATCAGTTTGCGATAATCATCAACGGATTTCATCTGATCATTGGCTGAAAGCGTGACAGAACGGGTTGGTCCGTCAAGACTACCTTTGGCTGAGTTAACATTGGCACTGTTGATGGCGGTACGGATAGTTTCGCTATCTAATCCCTGAGCAGCGACAGCTTGAGCATTCAGTTTCACTCTGACTGCTGGGCGCTGCCCGCCGGCAAGTGTTACCAATCCAACACCATTTACCTGTGAAATTTTTTGTGCGACGCGGGTTTCCACCATATCCTGAATCTGAGTCATCGGCATGGCATCGGAGGTTATTGCCAGCGTTAAAATTGGTGGATCAGCGGGGTTAACCTTGTTGTAAATAGGTGGATAGGGTAGGTCATTGGGTAATAAGTTGCTGGCAGCGTTAATGGCAGCCTGTACTTCTTGTTCGGCTACATCCAATGGCAATGTCAGTTGAAATTGTAATGTGATAACTGAAGCACCACCGGAGCTTTGGGATGCCATTTGTTTAAGGCCGGACATCTGTCCGAGTTGGCGTTCCAATGGCGCTGTTACCGCAGAGGTCATCACATCAGGGCTTGCGCCAGGGTAGAGTGTGACTACTTGAATTGTGGGATAGTCCACTTCCGGTAAAGCGGACACGGGCAACATGCGATAGCCGATAATTCCTGCCAGTAGGATTGCCACCATAAACAACGTGGTAGCGACGGGACGCAGGATAAACTGGCGGGATGGCCCGCCCCTCGGTATCTGGGCGTTTACCTGCATCAGGAGTTCTCCGCCTTGTTATTATGTGGTTGGATTTTAATTTTATTTACCATCGGAGTAACGATATCTACCTTATCGCCGTCTGTCAGGCGGTCGATACCATCAGTAACCACTTTGTCACCTTCTGTCAGGCCAGAGCTGATAACAACGCGTTGGGCATCCTGTAATTTGACCGTGACCAAATGCTTGCTAACTTTGTTATCTTTATCCAGTATCCAAACAAAATTCCCTTCATGACCCATTTGCAGCGCGGCATTTGGGATCACAACTACGTTTTCCAATGTATCGACTTTGATATGAATATTAACGAACTGATTAGGGAATAGAATTTCATCCTGATTAGAAAAACGGGCTTTGAGCTTAATCGTGCCGGTAGCGGTATCGATTTGATTATCGATACTTAACAGTTTTCCTTCGGCAAGTTGTTGTTGATTACTGCGATCCCATGCGCGGACAACAACGTCATGATTCCTTTTTTGAGCTTGTAAAACCGTGTTGATATCGTTTTCCGGTAGTGAAAAGAGCGCATCGACTGGATCAGTTTGTGTAATAACCACAATAGGGGAATTGTTGCCACTGGAGATAAAATTTCCCACATCGATCTGTTTCAGACCTACTCGACCAGAAATTGGTGCAGTAATACGGCTGTAAGCGAGCTGAAGTTTTGCATTATCAATGATCGCTTGATCAACTTTCAGGCTGGCTTCATGTTGATGGACAAGTGCACGTTGATTATCCATTTCTTGTTGGGAAATTAGTCTGGTGTTTGCCAGCTTCTGATAGCGATTCAGATCTTGACGAGCATTAACCAGTACGGCTTGATCTTTGGCAAGCTGGCCTTCAGCTTGTGCTAATTGAACCTGAAAAGGACGTGGATCAATTTCGGCCAGTAAGTCACCTTGTTTAATTTGTTGACCTTCTTGAAAGTGTAGTGCCATAAGCTGACCTTCTACCCGGCTGGTCACGGTGACTGTATTCGCAGCTTGAATAGTGCCTAGTCCGGTCAGATAACGGGGCACTGCCTGTTTTTTTGCCGTGGCAGCTTGAACTGGGGGTAAAGGAGAACGTCTTGAGACAGAAGATTGAGCAGACACACTGGATTGCGCATTTTTCTTCTGAGGAGTAGAAGATGTTTTAAATTGATGCCAGACAAATATAGCAATAGCAACTGTAACGGTGGCTAATATTGCACGGAAAAGGCGGCGTTTATTATTTTTATTCATTTATTCGACATTCTCTCAAAACTCAAGGTATCACTTGATTTATGTACGGCTGCATTATCGATTTAATCATATGTTATTAGTTTAGCCAGTGAGGATAGACTAAAAAATGGAGGAAATGTGGAAATTATGTCAAGGAAGTGCTTTTTAAGGTAAATTAAGGTGTTTTTTGTCATTTTTTTCGAGGCGGCTCCAAAAATTGTGTAACTGATGATTGGGTCGCTTTAATTTTTTCGCAATTATTAGAACATATATTTATTTTTTGATGAAGATTCAGGCCAATTATAAAACACCGGTGAAGTAGAAAGGATAGAAATAGCTATATCCTTTTTGTCTAATAACTAAGTATAGTTTGGAAGAGATAAATCTAATGAACAACTTTAATTGTTTATGTTAATAGGTTGTTTTTTTGTCATTTTATTTATTGATGATGCATTGTGAAATAGATCACATATTTGCTATATATCTCTGTGCATCTTGCTTCTTTATTGTAGAAAAAGGTCATGTGACTTTTTTTAGAGCAGCTTATAACCTAATGTAAGGGACATTATAAAGAGGAGGATATTATGAGACATTTAATTATTGATACAGATACTGCTTCCGATGATGCAGTTGCCTTGTTGATGGCGTTACGGGAGCCTTCAGTTTTTATTGAAGGTATCACTATTGTTGCGGGGAATTGTACGGTCTCTCAGTGTAAGAAAAATGCGTTAGTCAGTATTGAAAAAGCGGGGATGTATATTCCTCCGGTATATGAAGGAATGAGTAAACCATTATTTAGAGAGCACTATACCCTTCATCCTTGAAGTTGCGGCTTTGTTGGCTGCGTTCACTTGCCGCCGCGCTGAAAATTGAAATCTATTGGGTATATATTTCATATCACATTCATGGGAAAGATGGTATGGGTGATATGAATTTACCATAATCTCCATGAATAGCAGAAGATAAACATGCGGTTTGCGGTCTGTTTATTTTTCTGATGATGATCCAATGCCACAATAGACGAATAAATAAAGCACCCGAACAAAATTAAAAAACTGATAAGTAAAATTAGTTTGGTAATTTGAGATCGTTTCTTTTTCTTCATAGATTTAGGCTGCTATGCTGATTCTTCTTCTATTTCCAGTTGCCAACCAGTAACATTATGCCAGTAGTCCTGCTCTTTTTCTAAATCAATCTGCATCAGGGTATTTTCTGATAAATAATTGTGAGGTAGATAGAGTGTCCAATGATTATCATCAGTTACCAGTCTGAGTGATTTAGGTATTGTTGTGGATTGGCGCTGATTGTTAAGTAAAGTAGCCAGGCGCAGGATTTGAATTAATGGCAAATATTGTTTTTTCTTGAATAAATTGAATTTTGGTAAATCATCCAGTTTTATTGTTTTGCGATGATAGCGAACCAGTGTCGCCAGTAGTAATTGTTGTTCCTGATTAAAACCTGGCAAATTAGTATGTTGGAGAATGTAGGCAGAATGTCGCTGTAATCCGCTTAAGTTAATATTTAGCCCAACTTCATGTAACATTGCCGCCCAATGTAAGATAGCCTCAAGTTGAGGTTGCACTAGTTTTGAATTCTGGATTGCCCACTGTTTGTAAAGCACTTCTGTCGTATCAAGTACACGCTTTGCCTGTTCTCTGTCGATATTATAGTGTTCAGCCAGGCTTTTTGCGGTTCTCCGGCGAATATCTTGATGGCGAAAGCGACCTTCCATTTCATATAAAACACCTTCGCGCAGAGCGCCATCTGATAACTGTAATTCTTTTATATGTAGGGCATCGAATACACCACATAAGATAGCCAGACCGGGAACAAAAACTTGTTTACGATCATCAGATAATTCGGGCAGACTGAGGGTCTTAAGCTTTTTGAATTTAAGAACTTCTTTGACTAGCATCTCTAGTCGTTCTGGTGTGATTAATCCGTCTTTTTCTCCCATTGCAACCAGTACTTCATAAACCGCTTTAATTGTCCCGGATGCGCCAAGCGCCGAATTCCAGCCTGTAATACGGTACTGCCATGAGAGGTTTTCCAGTTTTTGAGCTGCTTCAAGCCGTGCTCTGCGGAATCTTTCTGCACTGATTTCTTCATCCGGAAAAAATTGGTGAGCGAAATTAATACATCCCATTCGGCGACTTTCTACCAATAAGGGGTCAAAGTTTTCACCGATCACTAATTCTGTGGAACCACCACCAATATCAATCACCAGTTTTCTATCTTGTTCTGGTTGAGTATGCTCCACTCCCATATAGATCAAACGGGCTTCTTCATGGCCGGAAATAATTTCAATCGGGTAGGGGATAACTTCTTTTGCCCGTTTGATAAACTCTTTTGCGTTACTGGCTTCACGTAAGCTGTGGGTCCCTACCAGACAAACGTTGTCAGCCGGAAAACCTTGTAACCGTTCAGCAAACAGGGCAAGGCAAGCCAGGCCGCGTTCTATTGCTTCTTCACTTAATTCATTTTTATGGTTAAGGCCGTAAGCTAGGTAGACACGTTGTTTTAAGCGGCCAAGAATCTGCAAGGCACCGTTAACAATTCGTGCAATGACCATATGGAAACTGTTTGAACCTAAATCGATTGCTGCAATTTCCATTGGTCTTGGCGTGGACTTATCGTGTGTTAGCGGCATAAATTAAGCTCTTGGTCCAGGTTGTTCGAGGGATTTTATATAGTCATAAATAGCCATCTGTGCGCGGATCTTCCGTTTATTGCCTCGTGGCACATAACTGTTGCTCAATTCTTTATCGACATAACGGGCTTTCACCGTATCATTAAATTGCAATTCGAGAATATCCAATACGCGTTGTTTCAATTGGGGATCGAGCACGCAGACAGCAACTTCAATCCTGTAGTCGATATTACGGGTCATCCAGTCGGCAGAGGAGAGAAAGACTTTTTCATCTCCGTTATTGGTAAATACGTAAACTCGATCATGTTCAAGGAAACGGTCAACAATGCTGGTAATCTGAATGTTTTCGCTAAATCCCAGCTGGTTTGGTACTAGCGAACACATACCGCGTATCAGCAGGCGTATTTTTACACCGGCTTCAGAAGCGTCGTACAGACGGTCTACCAGCTCTTTATCAACAAGATTATTGATTTTTAATGTGATACCCGCAGGTTTATCTGCTTTGGCATTTTCTATTTCTTGTGAAATAAGTTGGTTGAGCATTGCACGAGAATTCTGTGGTGAAACCATCAGGTTTTCAAATTTAACCGGACGATAGGGGTTTTCAATAAAGTTGAATACTCGGCGTACTTCGTTGGTGATTTTCGGATTTGCTGTCAGCAGGGAATAGTCTGTATAAAGACGGGCTGTTTTTTCATTAAAGTTACCGGTACCGATATGGGCATAACGAATAATTTCTTCGCCTTCGATACGGGAAATAAAAAATAGTTTTGCGTGAATTTTTAATCCTAGTGCGGAGAAGATAACATGTACTCCCGCTTCAGTCAGCCGTTTGGCCCAGTGAATATTGGCCTCTTCATCAAACCGTGCTTGTAATTCAACAACAACAGTGACCTTTTTACCGTTATGAGCAGCATGAATCATTGAATCAATAATGCGAGAATCTTTTGCAACCCGATAAATATTGATTTTGATGGAAAGTACACTCGGATCGAAAGAAGCTTGGCGCAATAATTCTAATACATGTTCAAAGGTATGATAGGGATAATAGAGTAGAACATCCTGTTCACGGATAGCATCAAAACCATTGCGGAAATAATCAAACCAGATGTGACGTAATCTCGGCAGTGGTTTATTCAGTAAGTTTTTATTCCCCTCATTGGGAAATTTAATAAAATCTTTAAAATTGTGATAGCGCCCACCCGCGATTACAGAGTCATCATTCGATAGACCAAGTTTGTTACGCAGTAATTCCACCATTTCATCTGGCATTTCTCGCTGATAAACGAACCTTACCGGTTCCGCAGTCAGTCGTTGTTTCAATGTGGATGACATCAATTCAAGCAAGCTAGACTCCATTTCTGTTGCCAAATCATATTCAGAATCGCGAGTCATTTTCATTGAATAGGCGTTGAGTGAATCATAATCGAAGAATCCTTTGAAAATTTCATCAAGACAGTAACGTAGGATATTGTCTAATAAAATCATTGACTTGCGTCGTCTTGGCATTTCGGGAGGCAAGTTAACAAAACGGGGAACTTTATCTGATGGTAGTTCCAGCAATGCATATTGAGTATTTTGACCATGTATAATTTCGATCGCCAGATAGGTGTAATCATCTTTTAGGAATTCAACCAGATTAGTTTCCGGGTTAATCAAGATGGGCGTGATATGTGGTCGCAAATGTTGACGGAAATATTGCCTCAACCAGATTTGCTGGTTAGGTGAAATCTGCCGTTCATTGATCAGGAAGATTTGATTGCGGGCCATTTCCAGCAATAATTCGTTATAGAGCACATCGAATTCTTGATCGGTTTTGGCCACTTTGGTTTGAATTTTTTTCAGTACGTGCCGGGCGCTGGTAGCTGATCCACGTTCTTCATTAATCAGGATTCGTCGTTTCACATCAGCAAACCGGACTTTGTAGAATTCATCCAGATTATTAGAGTAAATACCCAGGAACCGCATCCTTTCAATTAATGGATTGCTCTTATCCGCCGCTTCCTGAAGCACACGTTCGTTGAATGATAACCAACTAAGTTCTTTCTCGGTATAGAGCCTGTCTTGGGACATCGTTACTCCGGTGTTCAGGTAAAAGTATTGAGATTTACTAGCTTGCCAGTTGCTAAAATCTTGCGTCTAACCGCTGGTTTAGGCTTTTTCACCTGCCTTAGATGCAAAATATTGATGTTGGAAAATACACATGCGAATCGCTGTGCGGTAACGGCCATTAATAAAGAATTCATCTATTAATTCGCCTTCAATACAGAAACCCAGCTTATTATAGATATAAATGGCCTTGGAATTTTCTTTATCAACAATTAGGTAGAGTTTGTATAGATTAAGCACAGAAAATGCGTATTCCATTGCTAATTTTGCCGCTTTAGTCGCATGCCCTTGGCCCTGATAAGCTGGCGCGATAATTATCTGAAATTCTGACCGACGATGGATATAGTCGATTTCGACTAACTCAACCAACCCAACTTTAGAATCAGAACTCTCGATAATAAACCGGCGTTCGCTTTGGTCGTGAATATGTTTGTCATAGAGATCGCACAGTTCAACAAAAGCTTCATAAGGTTCTTCGAACCAGTAACGCATCACGCTGGCGTTGTTATCTAATTGATGGACGAAAGGCAAATCTTCCCGTTCAAGTGGACGTAACCTAACAGGTGGAGTATGAGAGCCACCAGACATTTGACACCTCGGTGTTTTTAATAAAAGGGTATTGTTAATATAGTTCGCAGTGCTGGGTATCTTACCACAGCACTGTAATTAGCGGTTAATAAATAGATTATTCTGCGGCGTAACCTTGTGCGGGAAGAGAATTTCCATCCAGATACGCTTTGCCATTGATCATACTCAGGCGTCCTTCGACAAACCAGTTGATGACTAATGGATAGATATTGTGCTCCTGAGTCTGAACCCGTTTAATAACGTCCTCTTCTTGGTCATCTGCAAAAACAGGAACCTTGGCTTGCAGGATCACTGGACCGCCATCCAGCTCTTCTGTCACAAAATGGACCGAAGTCCCGTGCTCGGTATCACCATTTTCTATCGCTTTATGGTGAGTATGCAGGCCGGGGTATTTTGGCAACAAGGAAGGATGGATATTCAGTAGGCGACCAAGATAGTGTTGAACGAATTCAGGTGTCAAAATGCGCATATAACCCGCGAGAACGACTAAATCTGGCTGATACTGATCAATGGCGTGTTTCAATGCTTCATCATAAGCTTGACGATCTGCATAGTTTTTGGGGCTGACAACATGAGCTGGGATATTGGCTTGTTTAGCTCGCAACAAGCCGTAAGCGTCTGCTTTATTACTGAATACGGCACAAATCCGCCCACTGATTTTATTCAGTTGACAGGCATCAATCACCGCCTGAAGATTGCTGCCGTTGCCAGAGATTAATACAACGATGTTTTTCATTTAATAACAACCTGTTGTTCACCTTCTTTCAGTGTAGCAATGGTGCCGATTTGCCAGGCTTTTTCACCAGCCGCATTGAGTAATTCAACTGCATGTTCTGCTGCTGTTTGTGGTAATGCAATCACCATTCCGACACCACAGTTGAATGTACGATACATTTCATGACGACTGACATTACCGGTCTGTTGCAGCCAGTCAAATATTGCCGGCCATTGCCAGCTGGATTCATTAATCTGTGCCTGGGTATTTTCAGGCAGGACACGTGGAATATTTTCCCAGAAACCGCCACCCGTTAGGTGAGCAATAGCGTGAACGTCAACTTTTTCAATCAAGGATAAAACGGATTTAACATAAATTTTTGTTGGGGCAAGTAGGTGATCTGCCAGCGGTTTGCCTTCAAGCTCCGTTACTTCTGGATTTGTATTGCTGACTGACAGAATTTTGCGTACCAGAGAATAACCGTTTGAGTGTGGGCCACTGGCGGCCAAGGCGATCAGGGTATCACCCGCCTGAACTTTGCTGCCGTTAATGATTTCTGATTTTTCAACGACACCAACACAGAAGCCAGCAACATCATAATCTTCACCATGATACATCCCAGGCATCTCTGCGGTTTCACCGCCCACCAGAGCGCAGCCTGATAATTTACAACCTTCTGCGATACCGGTGATAACACTGGATGCTGTATCAACATCCAGTTTCCCAGTTGCATAATAATCAAGGAAAAATAGAGGTTCTGCGCCCTGGACAACCAGGTCATTAACGCACATTGCAACTAAATCAATGCCGATAGTGTCATGGCGTTTGAGATCCATTGCCAGACGCAATTTAGTACCAACACCGTCGGTACCGGAAACTAGAATGGGTTCGCGGTATTTTTGTGGTAATGCACATAAAGCACCAAACCCCCCTAAACCCCCCATGACTTCTGGACGACGGGTCTGTTTTACAACACCTTTAATACGGTCTACCAAGGCATTACCAGCGTCAATATCTACACCGGCATCTTTATAGCTAAGAGAGGTTTTGTTGGTCACTGCGAAGTCCCCAAGGCGGTTGTATTTGATAAATTAAGATAGAGCATTAGTCATTCTATCAGTCTAAGCAAACGTTTGCGAGACCCTTGTTGAGGATCTCATTATCAGAGAAAAAAGTAACAAAGGGTTTGTGCTTGATTAAAATCAATAGATTGATAGTGGTGTTATGGGTAAAAGAAGGTATAATCCCGCGGTTTTTTTGTCTGCCGGTGACATGACATACAGTAGGAGAAGTCCATGAAGATCGTTGAGGTGAAACACCCCCTTGTTAAACATAAACTCGGCCTGATGCGAGCGAATGATATCAGCACCAAACGCTTTCGTGAACTGGCCGCAGAAGTTGGAAGCCTTTTGACTTATGAAGCAACTGCTGATTTAGAAACGGAGAAAGTCACTATTGATGGCTGGTGTGGCCCGGTAGCAGTTGAACAGATTAAAGGTAAAAAAATAACAGTTGTGCCTATTCTGCGTGCAGGGCTGGGGATGATGGATGGGGTATTAGAGAATGTCCCGAGCGCTCGGATCAGTGTCGTAGGTGTTTACCGCAATGAAGAAACGTTAGAGCCTGTCCCTTATTTTCAAAAACTTGCTTCCAATATTGATGAACGCATGGCTTTGGTGGTTGACCCAATGTTGGCAACCGGTGGCTCCATGATTGCAACTATCGATTTACTGAAAAAAGCAGGTTGCCAGTCAATTAAAGTTTTGGTTCTGGTTGCAGCACCTGAAGGTATTGCAGCGCTAGAAAAAGCCCACCCAGATGTAGAACTGTATACCGCTTCTGTTGATGAGAGACTCAATGAACAGGGATACATTGTCCCCGGCCTGGGAGATGCCGGCGATAAAATATTTGGTACGAAATAAATAAGTTAGATAGCCGACTTTTGAGTCGGCTTTTTTTTGGCTCGTGACGCATTAAGAGGATAAATAAATGACCCGTCGCACTATTGGGGTAGATGAACGGCCTCCATTTTTACAAACCATTCCGCTGAGTTTCCAACATCTTTTTGCTATGTTTGGTGCAACGGTATTGGTGCCGATTCTGTTTAAAGTCAACCCGGCGACGATTTTGCTATTTAACGGTATCGGCACATTATTGTATCTGATTATCTGTAAGGGAAAAATTCCGGCGTATTTGGGATCAAGTTTCGCCTTTATTTCGCCGGTTTTATTGTTGTTACCACTGGGATATGAATTGGCTCTGGGGGGCTTTATTGTCTGCGGGGTGTTGTTTTGTTTGGTTTCGCTGATTGTGAAGGTAGCAGGGCGGGTTGGATCAATGTGCTGTTTCCACCTGCGGCAATGGGTGCCATTGTTGCCGTTATCGGTTTGGAGCTTGCGGGTGTTGCGGCTGAGATGGCAGGTCTGCATCCGGCGGAAGGTGCTGACATTAATACAACAACGTTGACAATCTCTCTGGTCACATTGGCTGTCACTATTCTTGGTTCAGTTATGTTCCGTGGATTTCTGGCTATCATTCCAATTCTGATTGGCGTATTGGTCGGTTATGCGCTGGCATTCTTGATGGGTGAAGTTGATCTGACACCGGTACGTGAAGCGCCGTGGTTTGCGTTGCCTACTTTCTACACACCACGTTTTGAATGGTTTGCTATTATGACGATTTTGCCGGCGGCACTGGTTGTTATAGCAGAACATGTTGGTCATTTAGCGAAAAACGCCGTAAACCCTTGCCCAGTGCGAGGGTGTCGCAAAAGTTATCCCTTATCAGTTAATATCTTGGTTCCCATTCCAAATTCAGAACTTCTATTATGACCACATTCCTACGACAACTGATGCCTTCCGTTCACACCGGGCGT